>CALCYA010000038.1 GCA_937906165.1 uncultured Bacteroidales bacterium
GGATGACACCATCGCGGTAGATATTTGTATCAATGGACAACTCCTATATTATTGCTTATTAGAAACTTATATTTCCTGTTTTTTGGCTCAGAACCTCAGAGTGGGCGTTAGACTATTGAAGAGAACCACCTACCATCGGGTTGTTGCCTTAGGCGAGTAATGGCTGCATTCGTTGTGTGTGAAAATTAATTTTCACTCATTCGCTTGCGCATTACTTGCTGAAAGCGAGTAATGGCTGCATTCGTTGTAAGTCGCTCAAGCAAGCTTGGCACCTCACTCGCTTTCACATTACTTGCCTTCGGCGAGTATTAATATGGCTCCTCTATCGCAAGCGGTCCCTGGAGTGCTCCTCTGTTTATAGAGGAGCTGTCACATAGTGACTGAGGAGTAAAAATACGGCCCCAAATTGTAACAGGGCGGTCATCATCTACCTGCCGTATCGCTTACTATGAAAAAAGGATAGAACCGAACGTTCTCTCCTTACTTTATGAACTCCTTGAGCTTCGGTGATGCTTTCCAAAGGTTTTCTTATTCGAAAAAACTTCACCTAATGACATTAATTTCGATTATAGCTTGTTGGATGGCAAAATAAAACATATATTTGCATTCGGAAAAAATGTCATTTTGTGATGTAAATTTCGAGCGTAATGGAAAGGATAGATAGAACTAAATATTTGAATGAACTTATTTCTTTAAGGAATAATGGTATGATAAAGGTTGTGACAGGTATGCGCCGATGTGGTAAATCTTATCTGTTATTCGAAATCTTTACATCGTTCTTAAAGGAAAATGGTGTCAACGAAGACCACATAATAAGTGTTGACCTGGAAGATTTCAAGAACAAGGCAATGAGGAATCCTGAAAATCTCTATGCTTATGTTGAAAGCCGCATAACTGACGATGAAATGTATTATATCCTTTTGGACGAGATTCAGATGCTTGGTGAGTTTGAGGATGTGCTGAATGGCTTTTTAAGAAAGCCTAATGTGGATATATATGTGACCGGAAGCAATGCCAAATTCCTTTCTAAAGACATTATAACAGAATTTAGAGGAAGAGGTTTCGAGGTTAAAATGTACCCACTGAGTTTTAGTGAATTCATGTCGGCATATTCAGGAAGCATTCAAGCCGGATTCAATGAATATATGTTGTATGGTGGATTACCTCAGATATTGACTTACAAAAACGAAGATCAGAAAGTCCGTTTTCTCAAATCTTTATTTGCCGAAACTTATATAAAGGATATTAAGGATAGGCACGGAGTAAAAAAAGACGATGATCTTGAGGAATTGATTAATATTATGGCATCCGGAATTGGGGCTTTGACCAATCCAAACAAATTGGCCAATACATTCAAGAGTGAAAAGAAGTCTTCAATAACCTATGATACAATCAAGGACTATATCGAATATCTATGTAACTCATTTTTGATAGAAAAAGCAACAAGATACGATATTAAAGGAAAGAAATACATCAACACTCCATTCAAATATTATTTTTCTGACTTGGGATTGCGCAATGCTCGTTTAAACTTCCGTCAGTCAGAGAAAAGTCATCTTATGGAAAATTTAATCTATAACGAATTAAGGATTAGGGGATTTAATGTAGATGTTGGAGTTGTTCCTGTTGTTGTAAAAGATAACAAAGGTAAACAGCAGCGATTGCAGCTTGAAGTTGATTTTGTCTGCAACTTGGGAAGTAGACGATACTACATCCAATCTGCCTTTAGAATGGAAACTGACGAAAAAATCAAACAAGAAAGTGCTTCTCTGTTGAAAGTGGATGACTCATTCAAGAAAATCATTGTATTGGGAGAGGAAACTCCTGTATTAAGAGATGAAGCCGGAATAACTACAATCAGCATTTACGATTTCTTACTAATGGACAATTCTCTTGAATTATAGGATGATAATTAAGATAGTCCCTATAAAAAATCTCCTGCAACCTTGCGGCTGCAGGAGATTGTAATATGTAATTATCTATCTAATTACTTGCTCAATGCACCGGCGATATCCACTGCGATAGCCCAACAAGTTAGGCGCTACTTATCATTTGGTGCACCTACCATCTAAACTGCTAAACACAACAATCCCCTGGGACTACCTTTGTTATATAGGCGGTTCCGGGGGATTTTGTTTCTATTCTTTCTATGCCTTCCAAAGAGGTTCCATCTCCCAATCTTTTGGGAATCCCATAGCCGTAACATCAATATTTGGATATTTTTGCAATAGTTGTTTGAATTTAATTACAAAGTCGTTGTTTTCATATATACTATTTTGCCAGTAAATGATACAACACAACAGTGCATAAATTTTACGGGTGTCTAAATTTAAATTTGTAATCCAAGCATTTGACATCGATTTAGGTAACTGGGGAATCATTGAGAAGCGCCTGTTCCAAACTCGTGCATGATGGGCACAACAATTACGTAATACGGCAATACTTCTCATCCAACTTTCAAGATATTCGTGCTGCGGAACACCAAAACTCTTTGCAATGTCTTTTTTAACATTCTTATCTTTGAAGTTACCATATAGTTTGGAAAGTACACCAAATGACGCAACTTCTAAAGTTTTCCAAGACGGAGGCATATCTGGAAAGTCATATTTTCGATAATGTTCCTGTATAAAATCTTCCTTAGATCTGTCTAATTCTTTTCTAAGACTTGCAATATTTTCTATTTGTTGTTTTGAACTTTTTACTAATGTATCATCCATAAACCAGAATGGACCATACATGATAGAAAAAGAGTGAATAACCTTTGTGCGTAATGCAATTTCAATGCTTTGTATTGCAGAAAAGATTAAAGCACGTAACTCCTTGTCAAAATAATATAGTAATAATGCGTTATTGAAGTGACTATTTGGTTTGAATTGGTGTCCTTGCCCCTTTTCTTCCATTGGTCGCCAATAGCTGGCTAATCTAAAATAACTGATTATCGAGAGAGTCTTGTTGGTTTGATTCTCATCATCAATAATCAAACCATTTTTCTTTAAGCGTTCAATTTGTTCTTGGATACTTAACGCCTTGTTGTTGTATATATTCATCGTATAAAAAGCAAAAGTTCCGCCCTGGTACGCTGTTCTATGGGAAGCGTGGCGGAATCTGTTACTGCAAAGGTAACATAAATAAGGAACGTATGCAATAGTAAATCTCCAAAAAATGTCAAATCAGAGAACTTTTTAGCTTTTGTTTATGAATATTGCCAAGATTGAAGGCGTGGGAATCTCCACAATGATAAGATTGAAGAAAAAGCTTTGCGAATTAACACAACAATCCCCAGGACTACCTTGTTATATAGATGGTTCCGGGGGATTTTGTTTTCTCATTTACACAATATTTTGGACACTGCCCAAAGTTAATTGAGCGTCTGAGTGCATACGGCCCCGAATTGTAACAAGGCGGTCATTATCTACCTGCCGTAGCTTACTATGAAAAAAGGAGAGAACCTTTCGGCTCTCTCCTTAGTCCGGCCTTTAACAAGAGGGGACATAGCAACTAAATATAAAACACAAAATTCATTAATACCTGGTAAGATATGGAAAGGGCGAAGAGCGTCTATATTTTATTGGAAGAATAGCAAGGTGCAAGTAACCATTGAGCTTTAGTCCCTTTGAAGAAAGTACCAAACTATTAAACCACCAAGCTACAGTTGAAAAGACTGCGCAAGGTGGTTCTTTTTTTTACTCCTTTGAGTATACAATGTTCATCAACTAATATATTGTTTGTAATAATATTACAAGTGTAGCAACCTACTTGCTTGGCAATATCCTGTTTTTACTAATGTTGTCTATTTCCCAAATAGACAGGTTGTTGTACTCAAAATTCTTAAAGGAGTTAAGATAATAATCTCTACTTTTTTTATTATATAGGTAATCAGGACATTTGATAGCTTCAGATTCTACTTCAATTTGGCTACCAGTTTTTTCACAATAAGGAGTTGCTTCACTAGTGCATTTCCTGTATTTGCATAATAAGCAACTACGAATTGGATAGCCCAAAGCGTGTACTTTGGCTATTGATGCAGTATAAAATATAGAGCGATCTAAGTCTATATTGGGAATGACAATCTCCAAAACCGTAGCTCTCTTTCTTTTGTCAATATTATGGCAATTGCAATAATCAATATGACATTTTCCGCTTTCGTAAAGTTGAAATTTGTATAAACAGACATGAGGCATCTTGTACTTTTTAATCCTTCGTTCTGTTTTAAACCCATAAAAATGCACAATATCACTTTCGACGATTTTTCCAGATATAATCTTTTCAACGTCTTCTTCAGAACTGATATCAAACTCTATAATACGATTATTAGAATTCTTTTTTTTCTCTGTGCATTCATGTGTTACTTTTATTTCAATAAATATATTATTGTTGTTATTTTTTTCATCGTACCAAAGAAGATCCGGACGAAACAGTTCTCCGTTGATATTAAAACCTTTCTCAATTTCGCATTTGTTTAATATCTTTTTAATGTTAAACTCTTTTTGTTCTGTTTTTTTGCATGAAGAATTTTCGTTATATTTTCTCCAAAAACATGTTTCATAGTCTTCGCAAATGCCAGTCTCATTGTAGCAAATTATTATTTCTTGACTTTTTTCAAACCATTCCTTAATGCGAATTTTGGCATAAGCATGGAGGTAGGATTCATAAGAGCAATTTCTTTGTTCTTCTGTTGCACTCCTCCAATCATGAGCAAAGTGCCATTTTCTTATTTTTCCACAACGTTTAAGCATCTTACATCCGCAATGAGGGCAATAAAACTCTTCATTTGATTCATGTGCGATATCAATATTGGTTAATACGCCATCTAGAGAAACCGCAAAATGCTGCTCCCTTCTATATTCTTCCATAATTAGGGTGAATTTTAGATGTCTACAAAATCAACTTTCTTACCTAATGCTGTTGCGAGTCTAGAGAGAATATCCAATCCCACAGAATATTTCCCATTTTCTATTCGACTAAGATTGGCTGCATCTATTCCTGCTAACCTAGCTAGGTCGCGTGCTTCAATACCTCTTTCCTCGCGTATCTGACGTATACGTGCACCTATACGAGTCCTGTCCTCATGTCTTGTTCCTGAACTTATGCCCAATATCCCACCAGCTATGGCAAAGCGAATTGATTCCCGCCAAATGGAATTTATCATCTGTTCTTTATTTTCAGAGAAATTTTTATCAAATAATATTTCAAGCCAGTGTAACTCGTATTCTTGTGTCGCCTTACTAGTATAAGTGCCAATAGGACAAATAACGGTAAAGACCTCCCCATCAGGAGCGGTAATTTCGACTTCATTTCTGCTTAGAATTTGTGCAGAAGACTGTGTTTTTGTCTTAAGAAATTTTTCTAGTTCTTTTTCTGTCATAATAAATAGTGCCGAATTTGATTATGTTGCCGCCATATTTATTTGTTAAACGCTGTAAAGGTAATGATTATATTGTAATTGACAAATAAGACAATTGAAAAATGTGCTTTATGACAATTTGTTGTCTGCTCAAGTTTGGTAAAACGTTTTGTACTGAGTGGTTTAATTTCATTCCTTGCACCAGCCTCTCAAACCCTTATATATGTAATAACCAATAACATAACAAAAACAAAGCCAAACAAACACAAGAAATAGAGAAAACAACACAGTATTAAATACAGAATAGAAAATGAACTTCTTTTCATTGCTTGTAATTTTTAACGGTTAAACAATAAAAGCGCACTTCGATAAATCTATTCCTCTGTAATACAGTGCTTTATGAGAGAATTAGCAACCAAATGCCTAAAAACGCAAAATTGGCTGCATATAAGCTACAAAATTTATTGGTTTTCCCGTCTTTTTTAAGGTGAAACAGCCATACTTCACCATCTTGTCCGATACCTGTTTTGCTCCTCCTTATCTTCTGTTTCTTACTGCGTCAATTTACTTTTTCTTTTAGTGGATATAGCAGAATAGAGTAGTGTAAGCAACCAATTATTTATACGCAATTTGAAATGGAGTATAAAAAATAATCCCCCATAACTTTATGAGTTACAGGAGATTATAATATGTAATTATCTATCTAATTATTTGCTCAATGCGCCTGCGATATCCACTGCGATAGCAACAGTTGCACCTACCATTGGGTTGTTACCGATGCCGAGGAAGCCCATCATCTCCACGTGTGCGGGAACTGATGAAGAACCTGCGAACTGTGCATCTGAGTGCATACGGCCCATTGTGTCGGTCATACCGTAAGAAGCAGGACCTGCAGCCATGTTGTCTGGGTGCAATGTGCGGCCTGTACCACCACCTGAAGCTACTGAGAAGTAGTTCTGGCCTGCGAGTACGCGCTCCTTCTTGTATGTACCTGCAACCGGGTGCTGGAAGCGTGTCGGGTTAGTTGAGTTTCCTGTGATAGATACGTCAACGCCTTCCTTCCACATGATGGCAACGCCCTCACGAACGTCGTCGGCACCGTAGCAACGTACCTTTGCACGAGGACCGTCGCTGTAAGCGATCTCACGGACAACCTTCAACTCACCTGTGAAGTAGTCGAACTCTGTCTGTACGTATGTGAAACCGTTGATGCGAGAGATAATCTGTGCAGCGTCCTTGCCAAGACCGTTGAGGATACAACGGAGAGGCTCCTTACGAACCTTGTCTGCCTTAGCGGCAATCTTGATAGCACCCTCGGCAGCAGCGAATGACTCGTGACCTGCAAGGAATGCGAAGCACTTTGTCTCCTCGCGGAGCAAGCGTGCTGCGAGGTTACCGTGGCCGATACCTACCTTGCGGTCGTCAGCAACTGAACCTGGGATACAGAATGCCTGCAAACCGAGACCGATTGCCTCAGCTGCGTCTGCAGCGTTTGAGCAACCTTTCTTCAATGCGATGGCAGCACCTACAACGTAAGCCCACTTTGCATTCTCGAAACAGATTGGCTGTGTCTCCTCACAAATCTTGTAAGGGTCGATACCGTACTGTTCGCAAATCTCGTTAGCCTCTTCGATAGAAGCGATACCATTCTCGTTAAGTACAGCGAGGATCTGCTTGATACGACGATCCTGACTTTCAAATTTTACGGGTCTTATCATAGCTTTGTCCTCCTTATTCTTTACGTGGGTCAATATACTTAACTGCACCTGCCTCCTCTGAGAAGCGGCCATAAGACTTTGTCAATTTCTTGACAGCCTCGTTGGCGTCAGTGCCCTTCTTGATCTCATCCATGAGCTGGCCGAGGTTGATGAACTCGTAACCGCAAATCTCGTCGTTCTTGTCGAGAGCGAGGCGTGTGATGTAACCCTCTGCCATCTCGAGGTAACGTGAACCCTTTGCCAATGTACCGTAGAGAGTACCTGTCTGGCTGCGGAGACCCTTACCCAAGTCCTCAAGACCTGCACCGATGATCAGACCACCCTCTGAGAACGCTGACTGGCTGCGGCCGTAAACAATCTGCAGGAAGAGCTCGCGCATTGCAGTGTTGATGGCGTCGCAAACAAGGTCAGTGTTGAGAGCCTCAAGGATTGTCTTGCCAGGAAGAATCTCAGATGCCATAGCAGCCGAGTGTGTCATACCTGAACAACCGATAGTCTCGACAAGAGCCTCCTGGATGATACCGTTCTTGATGTTCAATGAGAGCTTGCACGCACCCTGCTGAGGAGCGCACCAACCGATACCGTGTGTAAAGCCTGAAATGTCAGCAACCTCCTTTGCCTTGATCCACTTGCCCTCTTCAGGGATTGGAGCAGGACCGTGGTTAGGACCTTTCTTTACAACACACATGTTTTCTACTTCGTGTGAATAAACCATAATTGTTGTATGTTTAAAATGTGAAACATAGTCTCTTTCAATCTGCGAAATTAGTAAAAATAATGTCTTGAACAAAAGTTGACGGGTTTTTTTATTCATAAAAATTCCGTCAGTCATAAAAATATATAAAAGCAGCGGATATTTGCAATGCGAGTGCACGCATTTGGCATTTTCTTCGTATCTTCGCGGCTGATTATTCTGTAACATAAAATTATATTTAAATAACTATGAAAAGATTTTTTGGCGTTGCGGCCATGCTGATGGCTACTGTTGCATTCTTCTCTTGTGACCCTGCAGAGAGTGAGTACAAGTTCGATTATTATTACGACAATATATATACCGTAAACAAGCATAAGGTTCGTCCGGAGTTCGCCGACTCGCTTATCGCCATCTCGAATATGGATAAGTTCGGCCTTGAGACCGGTCAGCGCGCACATATGGTATTGCGCAATTACTATGACTACTCTACAATGAAGGCTCCCAAATGGGAGATTTCAAGCATTGTGGATATTATTCCTACATTGCCGCTTCAGACTCTGGACAGTGTTGCAGCAGCAGGGTACAACACTCTGTTTACAAAGCTCAACTATTATGAGCTGATGGACAGATATGTACAGCCTGTATGGGTTTGGGATAATCGTCAGAACATAAACATCTCGTTTCAGGGATTGAAGGATAATGCGGAGTTCGCGATGACAGTACGTGGCGTGTATGATGGTTGCGTCGAACTTGATTTGCTTGCCAAGGCAAAGCGCTCGGGTAACGTGACATCATGCAAACTGCTTACTTTTGACCTTTCAAATGTAGCCGATTTCTTTAGCGAAGAGGACAAAAGAAGTGTGGCGGGAATTGACTCGCTGAAAACAAGGATATATTTCATGCGCGAGGAGAATGGTGTTGCCAAGGAGGTAAATATTCTGGGCGGCAAGTTCCCCAATCCTGTAAAGTGATTATGGACAAGAGAGTTTCCAATGTAAACATAAAGAACCGCAGGGCTTCGTTCGATTATATCGTTACGGAGACATACACTGCCGGAATCGTGCTGACGGGTACCGAGATAAAGTCGATAAGGCAGTCAAAGGCGAGCCTTGCCGATACCTATTGTACCTTCATCAACGAGGAACTGTGGGTGAAGAATATGCACGTGGCCGAGTATTTCTATGGTTCGTACAACAACCACACAGCGCGTCGCGACCGTAAACTGTTGCTTGAGCGTAAGGAACTGCGAAAACTCAAGCAGGCAGTGAAGAACCCGGGTTTCACCATTGTACCTATGCGGCTTTTCATAAACGAGAAGGGGCTTGCAAAACTTGTCATTGCTCTTGCACGCGGTAAGCATGAGTATGATAAACGTGAATCAATAAAGGAACGCGATGACAAACGCGAGATGGACCGTATAAAGAGACATTTCTGATAAGGCTTTTACTCTATCCTCTTGATGGGTAGAGTAAAATGCTTTTATATATAACCGATTGTGCCGTGATTATGTTGCGGCTATGCAAAAAATAAGATGAAAATCACTGATGCAATAAAAGAGAGAATCCTTGTGCTCGACGGTGCTATGGGTACAATGATACAGCGATATGCACTTGAGGAAGAGGCTTTCCGCGGTGCGCTGCTTGCCGGACACCCGATGCAGCTCAAAGGCAATAATGATCTTCTGGTGCTTACACGCCCGGATGTTATCCGCGAGATACATTCGAAGTATCTTGCAGCAGGTGCCGATATCATAGAGACCTGTACTTTCAATGCAAATGCGATATCCCAGAGTGAATATGGTTGTGCGCACTTGTGTGCAGATATAAACCGCCGTGCTGCTGAACTTGCACGTGAGGTTGCCGATAGTTTCTCCACAGCCGATAAACCACGCTTTGTAGCAGGTTCGGTAGGGCCAACCGGCCGCACTTGTTCAATGAGCCCCGACGTTGAGAATCCCGCGTTGCGTAATGTCACATTCGATATGCTTGTGGATGCATATAAGGAGCAGATGACTTCTCTCATTGAGGGTGGGGTGGATGCCTTGCTCTGTGAGACAATATTCGATACACTGAATGCCAAGGCAGCACTCTGCGCAGCAGAGGAGGCGATGGAAAGAGCCGGTCGCGAGGTGCCTGTGATGCTGTCGTTTACGATTGCCGACACGCAAGGACGTGTTCTCTCGGGACAGACGCTCGAGGCAGTGTTGGCTTCAATCACGGGGCACAAGATATTGTCGGTGGGCCTGAACTGCTCGTTCGGAGCAAGGGATATGAAGCCTTTCCTCAAACGATTGAGCGATATTGCGCCTTATTATGTGAGCGTGTACCCGAATGCGGGTTTGCCGAATGCGTTGGGCGAGTATGACCAGTCGCCTTCAGAAATGGCTGCCATTGTAAAGGAGTATGTTCAGGAAGGACTTGTGAACGTGATTGGCGGTTGCTGCGGAACAACGGACGAGTTCATTGCCCTGTTCCCGCCAATGGTAGATGGTGTGCAGCCGCGGTGCCCCCATGAGGCTCCGAGGGAGATGTGGCTGTCGGGACTTGAGCGTCTGGCGGTTAATCCTGCAATGAATTTCATTAATGTGGGCGAGCGCTGCAATGTCGCGGGCTCACGCAAATTCCTGCGCCTGATAAACGAGAAGAACTACACCGAGGCGCTTACCATTGCACGCAAGCAGGTTGAGGATGGTGCGCAGGTGATAGATATAAATATGGACGACGGTCTGCTCGATGCGCGTGAAGAGATGAGGACTTTCCTGAATATGCTCGCATGCGAACCGGACATTGCACGTGTTCCGGTGATGGTGGATTCCTCCGATTGGGAGGTTATAAAGGAGGGACTCAAATGCATACAGGGCCGTTCAATAGTCAATTCTATCTCCCTTAAAGAGGGTGAGGAGGTATTCCTGTCGCGTGCCCGAGAGGCCAAGAGATTGGGCGCTGCGATAGTGGTGATGGCATTTGACGAGAAAGGTCAGGCCACAACCTATGAACGTAAGATTGAGGTGTGCGGCCGTGCCTACGGCTTGTTGACAAAAGAGGTAGGCTTTGCTCCGCACGATATAATATTTGACCCCAATATCCTTGCAATAGCAACGGGTATTGAGGAACATGCGGCATACGGTCTTGACTTTATACGTGCATGTGCGTGGATAAAGGAGAACCTGCCGGGAGCGCATATAAGCGGTGGAGTGAGCAACCTGTCATTCTCTTTCCGTGGCAACAACTATGTGCGTGAGGCATTGCATGCCGTGTTCCTCTATCATGCGATAGCTGCCGGTATGGATATGGGCATAGTGAATCCACAGACATCTGTGCAGTATGAGGATATTCCTGCTCAGCTGCGTGAGGTGATGGAGGACGTGGTCCTCAACCGTAATGCCTATGCAACTGAGCGTATTATTACTTTGGCTGCGGAACTGAAGGAATCGGGCACCGCAGTACAGCAGACTGCGACCGAGGCATGGCGTGACGGCACGGTAGAGGAGCGCTTGAAAGTGGCTCTCGTAAAAGGTATTAGTGACTATCTTGTTCAGGACCTTGATGAGGCTGTCGCAAAATATGGTAGTGCAGTGGATGTCATCGGTGGTCCGCTGATGGACGGAATGGGATATGTAGGCGAGCTTTTCGGTGCAGGAAAGCTGTTCCTGCCACAGGTGGTGAAGAGCGCGCGTACAATGAAACAGATGGTTGCTGTGTTGCAACCGTTGATTGAGAGTGAGAACAGTACACGTAACGCGTCCGCAGGCTGTGTGGTTGTTGCTACTGTCAAAGGCGATGTCCATGACATAGGCAAGAATATCGCATCGGTTGTAATGGGATGCAACGGATATGATGTCGTTGACTTGGGTGTGATGGTGCCGGCCGAAAGGATTGTGGCAGAGGCTATTGAGCGCAAGGCAGACATTGTTGCATTGAGCGGTCTTATAACACCGTCACTCGAGGAGATGAGAACAACTGTCAAGGCTATGGAGGCTGCAGGGCTCAGGATTCCGGTCCTTATAGCGGGGGCGACCACCAGCCCGTTGCACACTGCACTTAAGATTGCACCGGAGTATGGCGCACCGGTGGTGCACGTAAAGGATGTGTCGCAGAATGTGGTTGTAGCAGCCGAACTGCTCGGTGGCACTGAACGTTACGAAGCGTTTGTTGAAGCACTTGAAATAGAACAACAAGCCTTGCGTGCGCAGGCCGCATCGAAAGTGGCAGCACCGTTGCGTTCTCTTGAGGAAGCCCGTGGAAACAGGCTGAATCTGTTTTATGAAGAGTGATAGCCCGAAAGGATTTGTTGTATTTGTCTTGTTTTTGTTAAAATTGATTAATATAACATTATTGTAACATATCTGCGATAATTTTGTCTCAAAATATAAGTTACATATCTTGTATTTGTATTTAGATTGTTATTTGTTTATGGCAAAAGATGATTTGAAAGGACTGACGGCCGAACAGGTCAAGGAGAGCCGACTCAAGTATGGCAGTAATATTCTTACTCCACCCGAAAAGACATCATTGTGGAAACAGTTTCTTGAGAAGTTCGAGGACCCTATAATACGCATTCTGTTGCTTGCGTGGGTGCTTTCGATGATTATATCTTCGGTACATTGCTGGGGACCTGAACAGGAGGGCTTTGCAGCTTTCCTTGAACCGTTGGGGATATTCTTTGCTATCATGTTGGCGAGTACCATTGGTTTCTTCTTTGAGGTTAAGGCTGCCCGTGCGTTCGAGGTACTGAACGCTGTCAATGATGATATAATGGTTACCGTCATACGTGACGGTAAGGTGCAGGAGGTTTCCCGTAAGGATATTGTAGTTGGCGATGTGGTGATGCTGAATACCGGTGACGAGGCTCCTGCTGACGGTGTATTGATTGAGGCTCACTCTTTGCAGATAAACGAGTCCACCCTTACAGGTGAACCGGTCATTTCAAAGACAACGGTCGAGGCTGATTTCGACAATGAGGCGACATACCCGTCGAACAAAGTACTTCGTAGCACAACGGTAGTTGACGGGCACGGCATTATGTGTGTGGAACTTGTAGGTGATGCTACAGAATACGGTAAGGTCAACCAGGGAGCACTTATTGACAACAACCTTGAGACTCCTTTGCAGTTGCAGCTGAAGCGTCTTGCCGGTGTGATAAGCAAGATGGGATATACTGTTGCTGCAATCACATTTTTAATGCTTACGGCAAAGGTATTCATTGGCTGTGAGGCTATGGGTACAATGGATATCGTGTCGGCATTGTTGCATAATTTCATGATTGCCGTGACTCTCATTGTAGTGTCGGTGCCTGAGGGTTTGCCGATGTCGGTTACATTGAGCCTCGCCTTGAGCATGAACCGTATGCTGAAGACAAACAATCTTGTGCGCAAGATGCATGCATGTGAGACTATGGGTGCAGCAACGGTTATATGTACCGACAAGACCGGAACTTTAACCCAGAATCGTATGCAGGTGCATGAGAGCAATTTCCTGTCGCTCAAGGACCAGAAGCTTGGTGATGATGAGACATCTGCACTTGTGAAGGAGGGTATAGCAGTGAACTCCACTGCAAATCTGAATATAGAGGAGGGCGAGGTCAAGACAATAGGCAATCCTACCGAGGCCGCTCTGCTCTTGTGGCTTAACGCTAATGGTGTCGATTACCAACCTTTGCGCAACGGGGCAGAGGTGGTAAGCCAGCTTACATTCTCTACCGAACGTAAATATATGGCAACCGTGGTCAACTCACCGTTGCTCGGCAAGAAAGTGCTTTATGTAAAGGGTGCCCCGGAGATTGTTCTTGCAAACAGTAACCGTGTGGCAAAGGTCGGCGGATATACCACAGTTGAAGAGAGCCGCCAGGCAATAGAGGCTAAGCTTCTGGAATATCAGGGCATGGCAATGCGAACACTTGGCTTTGCTTGTCAGGTGCTCAAAGAGGGTGACAACGAGGCTCCATACGCTGACGGACGCCTTGCGGGGACTGATCTCACATTCCTTGGCTTTGTGGCAATATCAGACCCTGTTCGTGCCGATGTGCCCGATGCCGTACAGAGTTGTCTGTCTGCCGGCATCGATGTCAAGATTGTTACCGGTGATACTCCGGGTACAGCGCGTGAGATAGGACGTCAGATTGGTATTGTAAACAGTGACACAGCGGCCGATGCTGTGATAACCGGCCCTGAATTCGAGGCGCTGACTGATGAAGAGGCTGCAAAACGTGTGATGGGTCTCAAAATAATGTGCCGTGCACGTCCTATGGACAAGCAGCGTCTTGTAAGGCTTTTGCAGGAGCAGGATGCCGTGGTTGCCGTTACCGGTGACGGTACAAATGATGCCCCGGCACTAAAGGCAGCCCAGGTGGGTCTTTCCATGGGTGACGGTACATCAGTTGCCAAAGAGGCAAGTGATATTACAATCATTGACAACTCGTTCACCAGTATTGCGCGTGCAGTGATGTGGGGCCGCTCACTCTATAAGAACATACAGCGTTTCCTGCTGTTTCAGCTTACAATCAATGTCGCAGCATGCCTTGTTGTGATGATAGGTTCTCTCATTGGTACTTCATCACCTTTGACAATTACTCAGATGCTTTGGGTTAACCTGATTATGGATACCTTTGCTGCAGGAGCACTTGCATCGTTGCCTCCGAGTTGGAGTGTGATGAAGGAACGTCCGCGCAAGAGCGGAGAGAACGGTGACTTCATCATAACAAAGCCTATGGCAAGGAGTATATTCGGGGTAGGACTTATATTTGTGATTATCCAGGTCGCATTGCTGATGTGGCTCAATACAGATGGAGTGCTTTCACGTTATGAGCAGTCGGAGTTCTTCACCTTCTTCGTCATGCTGCAGTTCTGGAACATGTTCAACGCAAAGGCTTATATGACCGGATGTTTGGCATTCAAGGGGTTGTTGTCGGACTATACATTCCTGGCTGTATGCGCGCTTATAGTTGTCGGACAGATTTTGATTGTATCTTTCGGTGGAACTATGTTCAATGTCGTTCCTCTCTCATTTGAAAGCTGGTTGCAGATTACAATTGCTACATCTGTGGTATTGTGGGTTGGAGAGATCGTACGTCTTTTGTCCGGAAAATAATGATTTATGGGTGAGATAGTAATAATATTGATACTTATATTGCTGAACGGAATCTTTGTAGTATTGCCTGCAGATAGTTGTACATACAAGAAAAGAAATATTATAGGATAAATATAAATAATAAAAGAGAAGATGGAATCTGTTGCTTTTATCGAGTGGTGTCTTGAACACCTTAATTACTGGACTATAACCCTGCTGATGACTATTGAGAGTTCTTTCATACCTTTCCCGTCGGAGGTGGTTGTTCCCCCAGCAGCTTGGTTGGCTGCTGATCCGGCGAGCGGAATGAATGTATATCTTGTGGTTGTTTTTGCAACTCTTGGAGCAATGTTGGGTGCTGTAATAAACTACTGTCTTGCCATGTGGTTGGGCCGCCCAATTATTTACAAGTTCGCGAACAGCCGCTTTGGTCATATGTGTCTTATTGATGAGCCTGCTGTCAAGAAGGCCGAGGCTTACTTTGATGAACGTGGTGCTCTTTCTACTTTCATCGGCCGTTTGATTCCTGCTGTGAGACAGCTGATATCAATCCCTGCCGGTCTTGCCCGTATGAAGATGAGCACTTTCCTATTGTTTACGGCGCTTGGTGCGGGTATATGGAATGCGATTCTTGCAGCACTCGGATGGTATCTCTCAAAAGTACCTGGAATTGAGACCAAGGAGCAACTTATTGAGCGTGTCAGCGAATACAGCAGTGAAATCGGCTATTTCTTCATTGCTCTTGGTGCTTTCATTGTAGGTTATCTTATCTACAAGGCATGCAAGAAGTAAGTTGGATATTTTTCAATTACATCAGAACCCGGCAGTCCAATGGTTGCCGGGTTCTGATGTAATTGAATCTGTCCTAAACATATACGGGAGGTTTTGTTGAATTATCTGAGATTCCTCGTCGCTTTGCTCGCTCGGAATGACAAAACAACGTTTTGTTATCGACGAGTTTTGCAGCAACAGGTCAAA
>CALCYA010000039.1 GCA_937906165.1 uncultured Bacteroidales bacterium
CTCTGTCGGGATGACAGGTTCGCGATTTGATTTTGCTTATATCGAACTCACGTTAAATAAAACGACACCTGTTTAGGTGCCGTTTTATTCATATGTACGTTGAAGTTCTTTACAGGAATATATACTTGAGTACAAACAGTACTGCAAGGATGTACATCATTATTGTGATATTCTTGAACTTACCGCAGAGCATGTTTATTGCGACATAGCTAATCATACCCAAGAGTATACCGTGTGAGATTGAGTATGTGAGCGGCATCATGATGATGCAGATGAATGCCGGTATAGACTCTGTGAACTCGTTGAAAGGTATCTTCTTTATCGGCTCGATCATCATGAGTCCTACAAGGATAAGCACAGGTGCTGTAGCCGATGAAGGAATGGATAGGAATAGCGGCGAGAAGAACAATGTCACTGCAAAGCAGCAGGCAACAGCAAATGCAGTAAGGCCCGAGCGGCCACCCTGGTCAACGCCGGCAGCACTCTCAACGTATGTTGTCGTGGTTGATGTTCCCAACATTGCACCGGCGGTGGTAGCGATGGCATCTGCCATAAAGGCTGGAGTGATACGGTAGATGTTACCGTCCTTGTCTATAAGGTTCGCCTTGGTGCATACTCCGATAAGTGTTCCGATAGTGTCGAAGATGTCAATGAAGAGGAATGTGAATACCACTACCAGCATGTCAAGTGTGAAGATCTTCTCCCACTCGAACTGACAGAAGATCGGTGAAACTGACTCTGGGGTAGAAATCACACCCTTGAAGTCTGTTACTCCCATTGGAATGCCGATGAGAGTTGTCAGGAGGATACCTAAAAGCAATGCACCGCGTACATTCTTTGCATAGAGGAAGCCAGTGATGAACAATCCTATGATTGTGAGCAGGGCTGCACCGCTTGTTATGTTACCGAGATTCACGAGTGTAGCACCGTCGTCAACGATGACACCGCCCTTCTGCAAGCCGACGAAGGCTATGAAGAGTCCGATACCGCAACCTATGGCATAGCGTAGGTTGGCCGGGATTGCGTTTACAATTGCTGTACGCAGGTTGGTAACTGTAAGAATGATGAATATGATACCTTCAATGAACACTGCTGTGAGTGCAAACTGCCAGGAGTAGCCCATGGCGTTGCAGACAGTGAATACAAAGAATGCATTGAGTCCCATACCGGGAGCAAGACCGAATGGCAACTTGCCGATGAATGCCATGGCCACGCAACCGATTATGGCTGCAAGGGCGGTGGCAGTAAATACTGCACCGGCAGGCATAGGATTGTTCTTGATTGCACTGAAGATGTCGGGGTTCACAGCCAGAATGTACGACATGGTAAGGAATGTCGTTATACCGGCAAGAATCTCTGTTCTGATTGTGGTTTTGGTAGAGTCAAAACCAAATAGTTTCTTTAACATTTGTGTTGGTGTTTAGTTTTATTGTTTCTGTTTTGATTGGAAGTTGTTTGAATTTCCAATAAACTGGCTATATAAATTCAAGCTGCTTCTTAGAATGTCCACTTTGCACCGATTGCAGGCATTGCGCGGAAACCTTCCTCGACGAAGTTGTTGGATAATTCTACCTCGCCGCCGACACTCAGGTTGATGTTCTCCCAACCTTTTATCTTGTTGAGGTTTACCCAGAACTGTGGCTCGGCCAGGAATATGTACTCTGTATCCTGCCATGGACGCATCTCGCGCCAGAAATCAATGAAGCCGCTGAATGAGCACCAGCCTTTGGCAAAGTTGATTCCCCATACACCAGTTATCTGGAAGTTGTGCTCCTGTGCATCGCCCGATGCGTCCTTTGTGTCAGGGATCAGCTTGTACATTGCACTGATAGACCATGTCTTGCTGAAGTCCTTTGAGTGTCCCGAATAGGTGAGACCGGCAAGCCATGAGTTGTTGAATGAGCCTGCGACATTGTTCAGTCCGCCGTCGAATTCAAGGTGTACCGACAGCCAAGAGAACTTGCTCTCCTTCCAGAAGCATAGCTCGCGGGCAATCTCCCAATATGCGCCTGTTACCTTTGGAGTGTAGTCCATGTCTACAAAGAAGAATGTGCTACCGAATGCGTCCGGGCGGAACATCTCTACTGTTGATGTAACGCAATCACGCTCCGTGTCATAAAGAACCTGGATGTTCTGTGCGTTGCTTTCCTGTGTTGTACCTACCAAAAGCAGGAGGGTTGTCAAAACAACGGTCAGTGTCTGTGTGATTTTCATAGGTGTTTGTTTTTGGTTATTGACTATTGAGCAGCAATCCTGCTCTCGATTAGCTTTATTATCCCTTCGATGTCATTGGGGTGGAACCATGTTATCTCTTCGTCCTTGCGGTACCATGTGACCTGCTTGCGGGAGTATATACGTGTGTTCTGTTTTATTTTCTCTATTGCGAAGGGTAGTGTCCATTCCCCGTCAAGGTATTTGAAGATCTCCTTGTAGCCCACGGTGTTCAGTGAGTTGTGGTGCTTGAGGTGGTAGAACTTCTTTGCCTCCTCAACGAGTCCCTGCTCAATCATCAGGTCCACACGCCTGTTTATGCGCTCGTAGAGTTCTTCCCTGTCGCGTTGTAACCCAATCTTGATTATGTTGAAAGGGCGCTCTTTCTTCTGTCTCTTGCGGAAACTGCTGTAACGCTTGCCGGTCATGTAGCATATCTCAAGAGCGTGCATTACGCGCTTGGGGTTCTTTATATCTGCCTCGCTGTAGTACTCCGGGTCAAGGATACGCAGTTCTGCTGCGAGACTCTCAAGACCCTCGCGTTCATATTTCTCAAGGATTGTGGCTCGTGTGATATCATCGACAGTAGGTATGTCATCTATTCCGTTGCACACGGCGTCAATGTACATCATCGAACCGCCTGACATGAGCATCGTGGGGTGGTGGGGAAACTCCTTCTCAAGAAGTGACAGCACCTCCTCTTCATAGCGGGCTGCGCTGTAATAGTCACCGGGACAAAGTTGCCCGACAAAATAGTGCTTTTGTCGGGCAAGTTCGTCTTTAGTGGGCATGGCTGTACCAATCTCCATGCCTTTGTACATCTGTCGTGAATCGGCAGAGATTATGGGGCAGCCCAGATATGACGCTATGGCAAGACTTGTATCGGTCTTGCCAACTGCGGTAGGGCCAATAAGTACAACCAGGCTATTCATAGTCTGTGTATGTGGGTTTTATCAGTACAGGTCGTCTATTGAACTCATGTCACTGACATTGCCCATGTCAAAGCCTTCAGGATCAAGATCGTCGTCATTGTATTCGTCGCTTCCATAGAAGTCCTCGCTGAACTCGTCGCTGGCAGCAACGACAGGGTTCTTGCTCATCAGCTCTTCGAAGTTGAGCGTCTGTGCAGGAGCCTCACCCACGCTGCGTGTACACACAGGAGTGTCAATGTCTTTTCCGAACTCAATCTTGCTCAGCTCCATGTAGAACACTCTGTCGGCAAGCGGGTCGAACACGTACATCAGCTTCTGCTTCTCTTCCTCGACAAGGTCGCCGATAACTGTCTCGTCCATGATGTAGTTCTCCTCCTCGGACATGCTTCCCATGTCTTCACGGGTAATCTCAATCTCCTTTATCCACTTCTCGTTGCAGATGAAGAATGAGGTCATCTGGTCATCGGGGTAGCCCACTGACTCAAGGATAGCCTTGTGGAGCTCAATGAAGGTAGCGTCAGAATCTATCTCAATATCTCTTCTGAAATCATCCACCTCATCCGATAAGAGTCTGAATTTGTATACCATATCTATATTGTTTAATGATTATCCTAAGGTGCTTGTTTTGCTTCTTTAGCCAATAATGCCTCTCTCTGAAACCTTCTCGATGAAGTTGAGGATATACTCAACCTCTGGAGTTATATTGCCCTTCTCCTTGATGCGTGCAACTGCTGTCGAAACGATAGTGCCGCTTTCGTAGATCTCACGATATGCCTCGTGTATGCTTTTGATTGTCTCGTTGCTGAAACCGCGACGGCGAAGACCGATGATATTGAGTCCGCTGTAACGTGCCGGTTCACGTCCCACTATTATATAAGGTGGTATATCCTTGTTCAATCGGCTTCCGCCCTGTATCATTACGTAGCTGCCGATGTTGCTGAACTGATGCACGAGCACACAGGCGCTGAGGATGGCATAGTCGTGTATTGTCACCTCGCCGGCAATCTTTGTAGAGTTGCCGATGATACATCCGCTGCCCACTATACTGTCGTGACCGATGTGTGAGTTCTCCATCAGCAGGTTGTTGCTGCCCACAATGGTTGTGCCTTTTGAGGCTGTACCACGGCTGATGGTCACGTTCTCACGGATCATGTTGTTGTCACCGATCTCTGCTGTAGTCTCCTCGCCCACAAACTTGAGGTCCTGTGGAGTTGCTGCAATCACGGCGCCATGATATATCTTGTTGTTGTTGCCCATTCGTGTGCCGCTGAGTATTGAAGCGTGTGCCATGATGTGGCAGTTGTCACCAATGACAACATTGTCCTCAATGTAAACGAATGGCTCGATGGTGCAGTTCTCACCTATTTTTGCACCCGGGTGAATATGTGCCAATGGACTTATCATAGTTGTAGTATTTTATTCCTTGTTCTTAATTATCTGTCCTGTAAACTGTGCTTCTGCAGCGAGTTTCTCACCGACGAATACATATCCTTTCATCATTGCCAGTCCGTGACGGAGTGGGGCGGTCTGCTCTATCTTGAAGATAAGGGTATCTCCCGGTACAACCTTGTTGTGGAATATAACCTTGTCAATCTTTACAAAGTATGTAGAGTATTTGCTCGGTTCGTCAAGCATGTTCAGGATGTGCAGGGCACCGCACTGTGACATTGCCTCAACAAGCAATACGCCAGGCATAACAGGTTCGTCGGGGAAGTGTCCTGTAAAGAAAGGTTCGTTCACTGTGACATTCTTTATGCCGACAATATTGTTTGACCCCATTTCTGTAACCTTGTCTACAAGGAGCATCGGGATACGGTGGGGCAGCAACTGCTTGATGCGGTTGATGTCCATCACAGGCTCCGCATTCGGGTTGTATATGGGTGCCTGCACCTGATGCTCGCGGATGTTCTTGCGCATTGCGCGCGCGAACTTGTTATTGATGGTGTGTCCCGGACATGTTGCGATGATGCGGCCCTGAAGCGGCTTGCCTATGAGCGCAAGGTCACCGATGATGTCAAGCAGCTTGTGACGTGCCGGCTCGTTGTTCCAAACGAGTGGCTTGTGGTTGAGGTAACCCAATCTTGTGGCATCCATACGTGGAGTGCCGAGCATGTCGGTAAGCTTGTCGAACTTGTCCTGAGGCATCTGGCGCTCATAAATGACAATAGCGTTATCAAGGTCACCACCCTTGATGAGACCCAGGTTAAGCAACGGCTCCAACTCGCGCACGAATACGAATGTACGGCTCGATGCAATCTCACTCTTGAAGTCCTCCATGTCTTCGAGTGTAGCATATTGGTTGTAGAGGAAGTCGCTGTCATAGTGTACAAGCACGTTCAGGCTGAAAGCCTCGTCGGGGAGGATGATGATTGAACTGCCTGTATTCTCGTCCTTAATCTCTATCTTTGACTTTATCACGAATACGTCCTTCTCGGCATTCTGCTCCTTGATACCTATGCGCTCGATGTTCTCGACATAATGTTTCGCGCTACCGTCGAGGATAGGGAACTCGGGACCGTTTACCTGCATCAGACAGTTGTCGATACCCAAAGCGAAGAGTGCTGCCATGGCGTGCTCTACAGTGCTCACACGTGCCTCGCCCTTTGTGAGGACTGTACCGCGTGTAGTCTCGGTAACATTCTCGGCAATGGCATCGATGATGGGCTCGCCGGGGAGGTCAATACGCTGTATCTTGTATCCGTAGTTCTCGGGTGCAGGGTTGAATGTCACTGTCAGGCTGAGTCCTGTGTGCAGTCCCTTACCGAACAGTGAGAAACTACCGTTTAGTGTCTTCTGTTTGCTCATAGAAGTGTTGTTATTTGTTCTTTAATGCTTCAAGTTCCCTTGTAAGCTGTTTGATTTTCTTGTCCATGTCGGGCAGACGCTTCACATATGCCATGGCGCGGATATACTCTTTGGCATCCATGGCAGGAGCACCCAACAGTGTTTCGCCGCCCTTGAGGTTACCGATAGTTCCGCACTGCGGGCCCACTGTTGTGCGGTCACCGATGGTGCTGTGGCCGGAGATACCTGCCTGACCGCCGAAGATACACCACTGGCCTATCTTTGTAGAGCCTGCAACACCAACCTGGGCTGCCATGGCTGTGTGGCTGCCTATCTCGTCATTGTGTGCTATCTGTACAAGGTTGTCAAGCTTCACTCCGCTGTGGATTATTGTAGAACCCATTGTCGCGCGGTCGACACAGCTGTTGGCACCTATCTCCACATTGTCCTCGATGACCACGATACCTGTCTGCGGTATCTTGTTGTAGCCGTCGGCTGTTGGAGCAAAGCCGAAGCCGTCGGCACCGATGACGCATCCGCTGTGCAGTATACATCCGTTGCCTACACGGCAGTCGTGATAGATGGTAACGTGTGCATACAGTATACATCCGCTGCCTATCTTTGCACCGTCACCAATGGAAACGCCGTCGTGGATGCAGCAGTTGTCGCCCACCTCACAACCCTCGCCGATGACAACGAAAGGAGCGATGTAGCAGTTCTCGCCAATCTTTGCGCTCTGGGCAATTGAAGCAAGTGAACTGATGCCTGTCTTCTTGGGCTTTGCAGCCTCGTACATCATCATGAGCTTAGCAAGGCTCTCGTATGCATTGTCAACCTTTATGAGGGTCGCAGATATCTCGCCCTTGGGCTCGAAGTCGCGGTTTACAAGCACCACCGACGATTGGGTAGTGTAGATGTACTCGGCATACTTGGGGTTCGCCAGGAATGACAATGCTCCTGGAACACCCTCTTCAATCTTGGCGAATGTGTATATTTCGGCATTCTCGTTGCCTACAACCTCACCGCCAATGAACGATGCTATCTGTTTTGCTGTGAATTTCATAATCGTTATGTTTGTCTTCTATTATTGCGAAGATAACCATTCCGCGCAAATTAGAGTTGTGTTTTTGTATAATTTATATCACAAGGTGCGAATTTGAACACTTTAGATAATATTTCTTGCCTTGAGCTCGCGTTCCATCTGCTGCTGGTAGTCGTGTGCTTTCTCGGCCGCTACAGCTGCAAAGTTCTCGGTGCTGTCGGCGAAGATGATTGCGCGGCTGGCATTTACAAGCAAGCCGCAGTCGCTGTTCATGCCATACTTGCAGACCTCCTCAAGTGAACCGCCCTGAGCGCCTACGCCCGGAACGAGCAGGAAGTGGTTGGGCACGATGCGGCGTACATTCTCGAAAGACTTCCCCTGTGTAGCACCGACAACATACATCATGTTCTCGTCGCTTCCCCATTTCTGTGATGTCTCAAGAACCTTCTCGAACAGCATTGTGCCGTTCTCGTCCTTTGTGAGCTGGAAGTCGTGTGAGCCCGGGTTGGATGTCAGTGCAAGGACGATGACCCAGCTGCCCTCGTATGCAAGGAAAGGCTTCACGCTGTCCTCGCCCATATAAGGAGCCACTGTGATTGAGTCAACTTTCATCTCCTCGAAGAATGAACGTGCATAGAGCGATGATGTGTTGCCTATGTCACCACGCTTCGCGTCAGCTATGATGAAAATCTCGGGATAGTTCTCCTTTATGTAGTTGACGGTCTTCTCAAAGCTTATCCAGCCTTTCACGCCGCATGCCTCGTAGAATGCGAGGTTCGGCTTGTAGGCAACAGTGTAGGGTGCAGTAGCATCGATGATAGCCTTGTTGAATTCAAAAACAGCATCCTCGTTCTCCTTGAGGTGTGCCGGCAACTTCTTGATGTCGCTGTCAAGACCTACGCAAAGAAATGAACGCTTCTCTTTAATCTGTTTAATAAGTTCCTGTCTGTTCATGGCCAATATTTTTTATTTGTTATAATTCCTGTTCCTTCATCCTCTCGGCATTCTCGGCAATAATCAGATGGTCTATGCAATCCTGTATGTCGCCGTTGACAAATGCGTTGAGGTTATATATAGTGTAGTTTATCCTGTGGTCGGTGATGCGGCCTTGCGGGTAGTTGTATGTGCGTATCTTTGCCGAGCGGTCTCCTGTGGACACCATTGTCTTGCGCTTGCTTGCGATATCGTCGGCGTAGCGCTGGTGCTCGCGGTCATATATGAGGGTACGCAGGCGCGCCAGTGCACGCTCCTTGTTCTTGGGCTGGTCGCGTGTCTCGGTACACTCGATGAGTATCTCCTCCATCTGGTTTGTCTCGGGGTTGAGCCACGGATAGCGCAGGCGCACTCCCGACTCCACCTTGTTCACGTTCTGTCCGCCGGCACCGCTTGAGCGGAATGTATCCCACTTTATGGCGCTCTCGGTTATTTCCACGTCAAAGGCCTCGGCCTCGGGCAGTACGGCTACCGATGCTGCCGATGTGTGTACACGGCCCTGTGTCTCGGTTGCAGGGACACGCTGCACGCGGTGTACTCCCGATTCGTATTTGAGTGTTCCGTATACCTTCTCGCCGCTGACGGTGCAGATAATCTCCTTGTAGCCGCCAGATGTTCCCTCACTGCAGCTCGACACCTCGATTCTCCACCCCTTGCTCTCGCAGTATTTGCTGTACATGCGGAACAGGTCTCCTGCGAAGATAGCCGCCTCGTCGCCTCCTGTGCCGCCGCGTATTTCAAGGATTGCATTCTTGTCATCCTGCGGGTCGGCGGGGATAAGCAGCAGCTTTATCTCCTCCTCGGTCTTGGGGATTTCGGTCTCGCACATCTCAATCTCCTCACGTGCCATCTCGCGCAGGTCCTGGTCGCTCTCGTTGGCGAGGATATCCTTCGCGTCGCCCAATGATGTCAGCAGCTGTATGTAGCGTTTGCGGGCGTCAAGAATCTGTTCCAGTTCGCGGTACTCCTTGTTTAGCCTTACGTAGCGCTTCATGTCGGCAACTACGGCTGGGTCTGTGATAAGGGTAGACACCTCCTGGAACCTTGCTTCAAGGTCGTTGAGTTTGTTGAGTAGTGAATTGTTCTCCATTGTCTGTTATGCAATTTATGCCCCGTGCACGTGCACAGAGCATAAATATATTAATATCTGAAAGTTCCGTAAGGACTCTCGATGATAAGTTCGTTTCTCTCGGCATCCTCTACACGGCCTACAATCTGTGCCTCGACACCGAAGCTCTTGCTAATGGCGATGATTTCCTCGGCGTGCTCGGGTTTTACATAAACCTCGAGTCGGTGGCCCATATTGAATACCTTGTACATCTCGGCCCAGTCGGTGCCGCTCTGCTCCTTGATTGTCTTGAACAGCGGTGGAATGGGGAAGAGATTGTCCTTTATCACTCTCTTGTTCTCGACAAAGTGCATCACTTTTGTCTGGGCACCGCCCGAGCAGTGTACCATTCCGTGGATTTCGGGACGCAAGGCATCGAGTATCTTCTTTACGATAGGTGCGTATGTTCTTGTAGGTGAAAGGACAAGTTTTCCTGCATCAAGCGGAGACTCCTCGACGCTGTCTGTCAGCTTCAGGCCGCCTGAATAGATAAGCTCCTGGGGCACGGCGCTGTCAAAGCTCTCGGGGTATTTCTCGGCAAGGTACTTGCTGAACACGTCATGACGTGCCGATGTTAGTCCGTTGCTGCCCATGCCACCGTTGTACTCCTTCTCGTATGTTGCCTGGCCGTAAGATGCAAGGCCCACGATTACATCGCCGCCGCAGATGTTCGCATTGTCGATGACGTCACTGCGCTTCATACGGCAGGTGACGGTGCTGTCAACGATGATTGTGCGTACGAGGTCGCCCACGTCAGCGGTCTCACCGCCTGTTGCGTAAACGCCCACGCCCATCTCACGCAGTTCAGCAAGCAACTCGTCAGTGCCGTTGATGATGGCCGAGATTACCTCTCCCGGAACCAGCAGTTTGTTGCGGCCTATGGTTGATGAGACAAGGATGTTGTCTGTTGCGCCCACGCACAGCAAGTCGTCGATGTTCATTATCAGTGCATCCTGCGCAATGCCTTTCCACACGCTTATGTCACCGGTCTCTTTCCAGTAGAGATATGCGAGTGAAGATTTTGTTCCGGCACCGTCGGCGTGCATTATGTTGCAGTATTCGGGGTCGCCGCCCAGAATGTCCGGGATTATTTTACAGAAAGCTTTAGGGTAGAGTCCCTTGTCAATGTTCTTTATGGCGTTGTGTACATCCTCTTTCGATGCCGACACTCCACGCATCATATACCTCTGATCGCTCATTTTATGTAGTTTTTGTTTGTTCCAATTATTGTGCGAAGATAATATAAATAACGCGAAAGGCAAAATAAAAGAGGTAATTTCGTGTGGTGTCAAGGATTTGTTTTCGTGTGATGTTTGCAGTGGGTGTTTATCTTTTTAGTATAATTAGTTTATTTATAATGTATTTGATACTTATCGTTTATGTGGTAGATAATGACTACGGCGCACTTTTGGAGTCTGTTATGTGTATTTGTTTTGTTGGGGTTAACAATTGTTTGTGTATTAAATTATAATTTGTTGTTACTTAAATAAATAGTTTTATTTCTCTTCTGTGTGACATTAAGTCATATATCTCATAAAATTGAGGATTTTATTTGAGAACAATGCGCTGGCTCTGAGTTTATCCGAAGAGCTTATATTGATCTCTTGTGTTGTTTTCTTACTTAATCGAAATTTGACAAATTTACTTCAAATGGTGGCGAATGGCAGCGCTTTGTTTTGCTCTTGATGCCATGTGTCTATGTTGTCTGGCATCTTGGGCAAGATGTTCTAAATAATAATTAATATTAAAGATTTAAATGCGTATATCACTTTGAGAATTGCTCTTTTTTTGTTATGTTTGCGGTCAATTTTTGGCGTCTGCGCCATTGCCCGCTTTTCAGGGCGATGCAAAGTTTACGTATTGGGTCCGGTAGAATGTGTAAAAGATGATTTTTCATTGCGGTAATACCGATTGTTCCGGATGTCGTATTTCAGGCGCTTTTGTGATGCAGATTTATTAACTTTTAATTTTTTAATCTATGTTTGAAGGACATCCTAAAGGTCTATGGGCGTTGGCCCTTGCCAACACAGGTGAGCGTTTCGGCTACTACACCATGTTGGCTGTGTTCGTAATGTTCTTGCAGGCTAACTTCGGCTGGACATCAGCTACTGCAGGTACAATCTATTCTACATTCTTGGGACTCGTTTACTTTATGCCATTGTTCGGTGGTATCGCAGCCGACAAGATGGGTTACGGTAAGATGGTAACAATCGGTATTACCATTATGTTCCTCGGTTACGTGCTTCTCTCTTTGCCACTTGGCGAGGGTTCTATTGCTGTTGTGGCAATGGCAGGTGCGTTGTTGCTCATCTCTCTTGGTACAGGTCTGTTCAAGGGTAACCTCCAGGTAATGGTCGGTAACCTGTACGATGATCCTAAGTATGCAAGCAAGCGCGATGCAGGTTTCAGCGTGTTCTATATGGCTATCAACATCGGTGCCATGTTCGCTCCTACAGCAGCTATCGAGATCATGAAGTGGGCGCAGAGCGCTCTTGGCGTGAGCGAGGCCGATTCTTATCACTTTGCATTCGCGGTAGCATGTGCTTCTCTTATCGTTTCAATGGGTATCTATTATGCATTCCGCAGCACATTCAGCCACACCGACCGTCGTAAGGCCGATGTCGCAGCCGGTGACAACAAGGCTGACGAGCTGACTCCTGCACAGACAAAGGAGCGTATTGTTTGTCTTTGCCTTGTATTTGCTGTGGTTATCTTCTTCTGGATGGCATTCCACCAGAACGGTTCTACACTGACATTCTTTGCCCGTGACTATACTGCAACATCATCAACTGGCATCCAGAGCATGGCATTCGACGTTACAAACCTCGTGTTTGCAATCTTCATCGTATACGGTCTGTTCGGTCTCTTCCAGAGTGCTACAGCCAAGGGTAAGAGCATTGCCGGTGTCGTTGTTGCCGCTGCGGTTTGCGGATTGGTTTACAAGTATAACTCACTCCCTGCTGTTACAGAGGTTAGCGCACCTATCTTCCAGCAGTTCAATGCTTGCTTCGTTGTTGCCTTGACTCCAGTGTCTATCGCAATCTTCGGTGCTTTGGCAAAGAAGGGCAAAGAGCCTTCAGCTCCTTTGAAGATCGGTTTGGGTATGTTGGTGGCTGCTGCCGCATACGTACTTCTTACTGTTGGTTCACTCGGTTTGCCAGCTCCTGAGATTGATGCTGCAGGCCAGCCAATGCACATGGCTGACGTGTCAGCGAACTGGTTGATCTCAACATATCTCGTGCTTACATTTGCCGAGTTGTTGCTCTCTCCAATCGGTATCTCTTTCGTGACAAAGGTTGCTCCTCCAAAGTACAAGGGTATGATGATGGGTGGCTGGTTCGTGGCTACTGCTATCGGTAACTTCCTTGTTGCAATTCCTGCTCTTATGTGGGGTGCTTCACTTACAGTTGTTTGGGGTGTATTGACAGGTATCTGTCTTCTTGCGGCACTCTTCGTGTTCGCTATCCTCAAGCGTCTCGAGAAGGTTGCAAAGTAATAGACTGCTAATCGATAGAATAGTGCGCCGTTTTTGCGGCGCACTATTTTTTTCCTTCAAGCGAAGGACTATTTCAAGATAAACACATCATACACGCTCCTGCCTGCCAAAGAAGCTGTTCATATTTCTAAAAACATTCTCCCAAATTTTCGTTTTAAGCGATATAGATGTATTTTTGCCGGCATAAATTGAACATTGGTGACGAAACAATGGATATTCCAAAGAGAAATATATTTATATACCTTGTACTTTCGGTTGCATTGCTTGCTCTTTCCTACGTTTATAACTTCAACGACAGCAAAGAGAGCATTTACAGCCGTATAAACGAGCGTTTCAATGAGGAAGCACCCTTTTGGGGCGACTCCATACAAAAGATTCTTGGCTTGCAGCGTATGGGACGTTACAACTACGAGCAGGACAAGCCCGTAACCACCATGTACTCAAAGGATGATACAATAGAAATATCTACAAAGTATTTTCCACGTGAGAATCTTAATTTCTGGCTGTCAAAGAACCTCGAGAGCGCGCTCTTAAGGGGCGGGCACTATTCATGCACCATTACGGACTCGTTGTTCAGGGCGATGCTGCTTGACATTGGCTTTGAAGCGGTGACTGCAACCGAACTGCATATAAGGGATCTGAAAGAGATGTTCCCCACAAAAGACTCGATGAACATCAATGCCCCGGTGAGGGAAGTGAGGAGAAACTGCATTGTCGAGGGGTTCGCCACCGACACTGTGGGCGTAGGTATATGCGACCATGGAATGCTTATTGGCAAGGTTGCCATAAGCAATGCTGTTGTCATCAGTAACATGCAGTGGATAGCATGGCCGCAGATTGCCCTGTTGGTAATCGTGGGACTCCTGTTTGTGACAGTCTCATACGTCAGGAAAAAGATCCGTTATATACAGAAACTGCACTTCATAGGCAACAGTTGCATCGATTTCAACAACAATGTCATATACCGCAGGAACGGAGATTGTATTCCTGTCACAGGCAATAAGGTGCTGCTGCTTGAGATACTTGCCGAATCAGCCCCTGAATACAGGCTGCTCAAGGAGGATGTGTGCCAAAGAATATGGAAGCGTGACAGCAAGGACGGACAGGCTCTCTACAATGTTGCAGTGAGCGACCTCCGCAAGTACCTGATAAACGATGACGACGCCCTTGAGCTGAAGACACTGCCCAAAGAGGGTATACAGCTGCTTGTAGACAGCGAGAAAGTCAAGAGGTACAACAGGCTCTTTTTTGTGTATACGATATTAATGTGAGTTCGATGTAAATTCAACCAAATCTCGGAATTGTCATTGCCTTTAGCCCCTGCGGACGGCGACCTGCGGTTCCGACAAGGCGAAGCGACGAGAGAACTCAAACGAATAGGTGCGAGCTTGCTCACACACGCAATGAGCACTGCCTAATTTGCGCAACGCGAAGGTAGAGTAACCACGTTATGGGTAAAAAACAATGTTTACAGCAGAAAGCGGTATCTTATCAATAGTAAAATGGGGAAGTTTTAGGCTGTGCGAACTGATACTTGTTATAGAACTTATTTGCTGACCTGTATTTATGTACTTTCACTTTCGATAAGATAGAAGAGTTGTCGCAGTCTTCTTCACTATGGGTAATGAAGAAATCCTTACCGTTGAAGTTTGTAAATCCGCTTATCCAAAAAGAGTTGTCTATCGTTGCAACCTCTTCAGAGTTACCGACATAATAGCATATCCTATTACGGAATACAAGAGGGCTTTTTTCCCTGCTGAATGTAATGTGCTCTGATTTGCGTTTCGGCCTGTTGAATTTGTCGTTGCCACACTCCTTGTATATATAATCGGAAATATTGAACCCGGCAATGAACTTTGCTGAATATGCAGGAACGCATATAAATTTCGCCTCACGTGTTGTCACGCTGCTTGTTGTGCCTGTACTGCCACTTGCCGAGAGCTGCGCACCTCGCGTAACTACGGTAGGAGTCCACATTGGTAATTCATACCAAAGCTGGGTGAATGAAGCGGAGAGGGCTGCTGCTGAAGATGTCGTCGATGTAATGCTGTGTGTGTACTCTGCGTCTGCGAAGTAGTCATAAGCAATACCGTTGCGGATAAAGAAAGAGCGGGTAAGGTCAATATAAATGTCTTTATCGGTATTGTTTCTGAAGAAGAAACCTGAATTTCCAGCCTCGCCCCATAAGTCATAAGCAATATCGCAGTCATCATTGCTGAATATAACGGCTTGTTTGTCGCTTTGTAACCCCTCTGTCTCTACATCATATACCTGATAATAATGCAGTGGTGTCATGCAGGAGTGTAAAAGGGCTACAGATAGAGCCATAAATAATGTTCTTGTTTTCATAATGGTAGTATTTGCGGTTAATTATTAAGCCATAACTTATGCTATCCGAGAGGGCACAAAAAAAGGTGCAGACTCAAATAGTTTACCGCTAGGCCTACCACAGCCCACACACACGCTAATAAGAGCCTACACCTTATGGTGTAAGTTCTTCTGTGTGTGTTTTGTTCATCTTTACTTTAAAGTGGTAGTTTAGCGGTAAATAAGAACAATATATGTCTCGCTGTAAATACAGCATTGCAAAGATAGTAAAACTTCGCAAAAAGAAAAATATAAAACCTGTTTGAATATTTTTTACTGCGAGTGCATAAAAATGTGGTTACTTCTGCCACAATGGTAGAGTAACCACGTTATGGGGTAAAAGACAATGATAAGTTGTATTTGGATAGATAGTAGTAAAAGATTAATTTTGCAAAAAAATATAAATAATGCAACATAAAGAAGCAATTACAATAGAAGAGCAAATAGCAAAGATGCAGGAACGCAAAATTCAAATAGCCGACATCGACAAAGCTAAAGAAATACTTCTAGATATAGGTTATTATCGTTTAGGGCACTATTTTTCTCCATTTGAAAAAGGGTATCCTAAATTGAAGATACGCGCACACAATTATACTGACGGAGTACAATTTTCCGATGCAGTGAGATTGTATTATTTCGATTTCGATTTAAGAATTATACTTTTAAGATATACCAGCCGTATAGAAATTGCGTTTAGGACATATCTTACATATGTCTTATCCATAAAATATAAAAGTAACAATAATTGGTTTGTTGATGAGAATATTGTAGATAAGAATTTTGTTGATTATTTCAAAAGCACTATTTACGAGAACATAAAAAAGAAACCTGCTATAATAAAGCACCACAAGAAATACAAGAAAGTAGATTTTGCTCCTGCTTGGAAAACTTTAGAATACCTAACATTGGGAGAAGTACTAACGCTGTATAAGAACTTGAAATCAACAGATGATAAACTTGACATTTGCAGGCACTTTGGCATTAAAATGACTGATGTCTTTGAGAATTACATTGAGACAATTAGAATTTTAAGAAATGATTGTGCACATGGTAGTCCATTGTTTGAGTTAAAATTGAACAAGAGTGTACGCAAAGGACCGGCATACAATGACATACCTCAGAATTCGCAAAGTCTAAAAGCTGCTCTTGATGTGATACATTACTTTATTAATGCCATCTCACCCAATAGAGCAAAAGACCTTAAAGACGAAATTGCTAAGATTCAGAATGATATTAAATCTAAAAATCCACAACTTGTACCAATTCTCAATAAAAGTACAAAGATGCGGTTTTAACAAAAAAGAAGCACGATTGCATTAAAAAGACATCAAATTATTTTGCACATTACAAAAACAAGTGTAACTTTGCAGACGTTTTAAGAACAGTGCCGGTGTATGCCTTTGTCGCTACACATTGCACTTAAAAAGGGTCAGTCGGGTTTATTCCTTTGTCGGATAAACCCGCTCTTTTTTTCTAAAACCAATATCCTTTACTCTCTTTTTTGTTTTTGAAGGTGGGCGGTGTGAAGAGTGCTGCTGTGGGTGATGTGTGCCATTGTGGGAACTCTTCGGGGTGGGAGCGCAGGGCGTTCACAATATCAAGTAGCGTGGTGCTGTAATCCTTGTTGCTACCTGTAAGCCTATCGACCACGATATTACGCAAGGCACTGATAATGATACTATGCACCGGAGTAGCCGTACCCAAGAAATGAATATTACGCAGGGTGTTCATCTGTGCTGTGGATATATACTCTTCGGAGAGCTGCTGCTCGATGAATGAGGCGCGATGCTTCAGCCCAAGATAGTGCTTCCACCTCTCTTTATGGTAGCCACAAAGAGTAGCGAGGGTGATATTGGGAAAGAGTGTCGAGGCAAAGAAGCGGTACTGCTCCGTGTCTCGCCACTCCTCACTCTGCACCAGCAGGGGCAGCAACTGCTCAATGTAATTGTCACGCTCTGACTCCAGCGATGCGATGAGCCTTTCAACTCGTTCCTTGCTTGCAGGGGCGATGTTGCTATTGCTCACGATGCCGAAGCCGTTTGGTGTCAATACCAGATCAATCGAAGGCACTGCCTGTCGCATTGCTTCATTGACTACGATGTATGTAGCCAATGACTGCACCGCCTCGAACATCACACCGCCTGTAAAGTATTGCTTCAGCCACTGTTCTGCACTCTCAATGTAGGGTG
>CALCYA010000040.1 GCA_937906165.1 uncultured Bacteroidales bacterium
TGTTTTGTCTGTGTTAAAAAGATATTCCCCCTATAGTTTGCAGGTGAACCCTTTTATTGCAGTTCGAAACGTACGTTCACGTTGAAGTTGTATGTTATCTTGCCGATGCTTATTACCGGAACGACCATTGACGCTCCATCGGCAACAGCATCCTCCATAACCATGTTGGCGCGTGACTTGTACATGCGTGGCTGTACCTCGCCACCGTTCATCCATGAGTTGATGCTTATGGCCTTGCCCACCTGCTGGCCTATTGCCCCTGCAAGTGTCTCGGCCTCGGCTTTTGCCTGTTGCATGGCCTCAATGGCCATCTCTTTTTTCAGTTCCTTCTCCTTTGTGAATTTCATCTTTGCAAGCTCGATGTTCGAAATCTCTCTCTCTTCGAGCGAGAGGATTACCTGTTGCATGATTGTTGCGTCATAGAGCTTGAGCATGTACGTGGCCTGTGTCTTTGGCTTTATCTTCTTTGAGAATGTCTTGTAGCTGACCTCACTGCCCATGTAGTTCAATGTCAGGCACTCGGGAATGTCAATCCTGTTTGCCTTGAGTGCTCCAAGCATAGCTTCCTGCATCTCCTCAAGGCTTTTCTTGCCCTTGTAGTCCTTCTCGCTGATGACAATCTTCAGGTATAGCTCGTCGGGTGTTACCTCGCGCTGTACTGTGGTGTTCATGTCAATGTAGGGCTGTGTGGTGTTCTGTGCATTTGTGTTGCCTGCTGTTGTGAGCGACAATGCAGCGACGATGAACGCCATGATGAAAAATCTGCTTCTCATAATCGTATATGTTTAAATTAATAATCGGGATGCAATGCACAAATTTGCATATTGCATCCCGATTTAACAAAAATATTAGCAATAGTTAACTGAATTATATGTTTTTTGTACCTCTCTTACGGAATTCGAGCGGTGGAACGCCTGTTTTCTTCTTGAAGAAGGTGGAGAACTGTCCCAAGCACTCGAAATGCAATCTTGATGAGATCTCTGCGATGCTAAGGTTGGTGGAGTAGAGCAACTCCTTTGCCTTGGCAAGTTTCAGCTCCTGGCGGTACTGGCCTGGTGAGATTCCGCACTTGTTCTTGAACTCGCGGCGGAACAGTGAATAGCTTATATTCAGTGAGGCGGCAATGCTTTCAAGGTCTTTGTTGCCTGCCATATCCTCCTTCATGATGACCTTTGCCTGGTTTATTATACGCATTATGTAACTGTCGCCGAAGGAGTGGTTCAGCTCCTCGTAATATACACGGCCTATCAGCGATATCGTGAGGCTCGCCACAACCTGCTGGAATCCTTTCTTCTCGTCCGATATTATATCGAGTATCTCGTGGTAGGTGTTTATTATGCGCTCGTCTACTCCCACACGGAACACGCAGTTCTTGAAGGTGAAGAAACCGGCACTTATCTTCTCGTCCATAAAAGCTCCGTTGAAACCTATCCAGTGGTCGTCCCAACCCGTTTCGGGGTCTGGTGCGAATGTGTGCCACTCTCCGGGGAAGAGCATGAACATCATTCCTGCCTCAATCTTTGTCCTTGAACAGGATGCGCTCTCGAAATAGCCCGAACCTCTTGTAATGTATACGAGCTGGTATTCGTTCAGTACACGGCGTTTGTTCTCGGGGAAGTTGTAGCCGTCGGGGTGTGAAGAGAGCGGATAGCCCTCGCCCGGGTGTACGTGCTGGAACCCGGCAGTGGTTACTGCAAGGCCCCAGGACCTGTCACGGGGTGAAATCTGCAGGTATTTGAAATTTTCGGCTTTGCTTGTTCTTGTGATAGTATCTTCTTTCATAGTGTTTTAATCAAGCTTGTTATAATCATGTTATTGCGAAGATAATAAAAATGTTTAACAAAATCAATAAGTGTGTCTCAAAATGTGTAAATTTATTAGTGGAATATCAAGCGGCAAACAAAAAATCTTTCCCAATGTTTATATCTCTGTATAATTCCAAAAAACAACAATTATGGATAGATTTATTAAAAGGACATTGATGGCGGCGGTTGTGTTGTCGGCTGCCGTGGCTGCGAATGCGCAACGTTGGGTGGAGATCACGGAAGATGCGACACCTGTAATCTGTATCAGTGAGACGGTGAACGAGGCTCCCGATGTTGTGGAGATTTTCCAGAATACGCAGAGCGCTTACCACCACGACCCTCGCGCACCGCGTTTTGTGCTCGTTGACCAGAAAGGAAAATGGGGTTTGGGTATCGGCGGATACCTGCAGACAAAAATCGAGTATGACTTTGACAAGGCTGTGAGCAATGTTGATTTCCTGCCGTCGGCTATCCAGCGCAATGATGCCCCTTCGAGCCAGTATCGTATGGATATGAGCAATTCGACGCTTTTCCTAAAGTTGGTGGGTTCGAGCAGATTATTAGGTGACTTTGTTGTCTACACTTCGGCCGATTGGCGCGGACAAGGTTTCGGATTCCAGTTGCAGAATGCCTATATGAGTACAAAATATTTTACATTCGGATATACTATAGGTTCGTTTATGGACATAGCGGCAATTCCTACTACAATAGACTACGGCGGTCCATGCGGTATGACGTTCTACCGCTCGACTCAGCTTGTGTTCAAGTATGGATTTGATTTCGGTCTCTCTATGGGTATAGGTGTCGAAGCGCCTAATGTGAATGCTACAGGCGATGAATATCTCGATGTGGGTGCGCAACGTTGCCCCAATGTGCCGGTTTTTGTGCAGTACAACTGGCGTAATCAACCGGGTAATCATGTTCGCCTGGGAGCCATTATGCGCGATATCTCTTATACCGATAAGGTTGCGGGCGAGGATACCGACAAGGTGGGTTGGGGTGTACAGGCAAGTATGCTTGCCACTATCGGCAAACTCCAGCTGAAAGGACAGTTTACTGTAGGCGAGGGTATCGGTTCTTTGGTGAACAACGTGTCGAACATCGGCGTGGATGTGGTGCCTAATCCAAAGGTCCCTGGTAGGGCAATGATGCTCAGCTGTGAAGCTTGGTATGCCGGTTTGCAGTATAACTTCAGTTCCAAATGGTTTGCGTCGGCTGCATTCAGCCAGACTGCTCTCCATTCACGCAATGGTTATGGTGAGGCTCATCCCAATGGCTACCGTAAAGGTCAGTATGCCGTGGCAAACGTATTCTATAATATAAGTGACAACCTGCAGCTGGGTCTTGAGTATCTGCACGGCTGGCGCATAGACTTTGACAAGAAGACATTCAATGCTAATCGCGTGAACCTGTCGGCAAGGTATGACTTCTGAGATAATACAATGACAGAGAGCGGCTGAAGTAGCTCTCTGTCATTGTATTGTGTAATGTGTTTTTATTGAATCCTGTTGTGCCTGTCGGGGATAATGACCTTGGGCTTGAATGTCGCAGCCTCCTCGGGGCTCATGTCGGCGTATGCCATGATGATTGCGATGTCACCGGGCTGGAACTTGTGGGCTGCGGCCCCGTTCAGGCAGATGACGCCTGAACCGCGTTCTCCTTTAATGATGTATGTGATAATGCGCTCTCCGTTGCTGTTGTTTACAACGTGTACCTGTTCGCCTTCGAGCATTCCTGTCGCTTCCATCAAAGCCTCGTCAATGGTGATGCTTCCCATATAATGAAGGTTGGCCTCGGTTACTGTAGCGCAGTGTATCTTCGCTTTCAACATTCTCAATAACATGCTTATTCCTCTCCTTTATATTTAATGTTGTCAATAAGGCGGATCTTTCCGCAGAACAGTGCGATGCAGCCCACAATGTAGTCACTGTCGCTCCACTCGTTTATCTCCTGCAATGTGTTGCCGTCTACTATCTGGTAGTACTCGAGCTCAAGGCCGGGAGTGCTGTTTATATTCTCCTCGACGAATGCCTTTGTTGCGGCGAGGCTGTTGCCGGCCGCATAGTCAAGGCTCGCAAAGAGTGTGCGTGATATTGTGAGTGCACGCTGGCGCTCGTCGGCTGTGAGCAGTGTGTTGCGGCTGCTCATGGCAAGACCGTCGGCTTCACGTACAATGGGGCAACCTACAATCTCAAGTTTCAGGTCAAGCTGGCGCACCATCTCTCGTATGATGGCAAGCTGCTGGAAATCCTTTTCGCCGAAGTATGCCTTGTCGGGTTCCACTGCATAGAAAAGCTTGCTCACAATCTGTGCAACACCGTTGAAGTGTCCCGGACGGCATGCACCTTCCATCACGGTGTCTATGGGTGCAAATGAGAACTGGCGTGTATCCTCTGTGGGGTACATCTCCTCCACCGACGGTGCAAAGGCGATGTCTGCTCCAATCTTCTCGAGCAGTGCGCAATCGGCTTCCAATGTGCGTGGGTAGTTCTTGAGGTCGTTCTTGTCGTTGAACTGTGTGGGGTTTACGAAAACGCTCACTACAACAACGTCATTCTCTTTTACAGCACGCTCGACAAGCGATGCGTGACCCTGATGCAGCGCGCCCATTGTCGGCACGAGTCCCACGGTTTTTCCTTCTGCCCGGCACTCGTCGAGCAGGCTCTTCAAGTCTTTTATAGTGCTAATCAGTTTCATCCTGTCAATGTTTTAACACGAGCCTCGAACAGGGGCTTTTCGTTTTGCGAGTGCAAAGTAACAAACAATTGCTCACAAAAAGAAATAAATAAATTAAAAATATTTCTTGAATGGCCAGGCATGGTGTTATCTTCACACTTCGTGGCGAGCAGCCTATTTGTTTGCTCTTTGGATGTTAATATCTGTAAATCAATGCGGTTTTGATGCAAAAACATTTAAAAAATGTATAAGATTTGCCCCATTGCCAATTTTTTAGTAACTTTGCGATGCGCGGACTTTATCCGTGGTTGATTGAAAAGATGAAAGCGAACAAGATTTTATTTATTACACAGGAAATTACACCATTTGTATCGGAATCAGTAATGGCGAACGTCGGGCGTTCATTGCCTCAGGCAACACAGGACCTCGGCAAAGAGATCAGAATATTTACCCCGAAGTGGGGCATCATCAATGAGAGACGCAACCAGTTGCATGAGGTTATCCGCCTTTCGGGCATGAACCTCATCATAGACGATACCGACCACCCGTTGATAATCAAGGTGGCATCGTTGCAGGCTGCACGTATGCAGGTCTATTTCATTGATAACGATGACTATTTCCACAACCGTGCAATGACTGTGGATGAGAACGGAGTGGAGTATGGCGACAATGACGAACGCACCATCTTCTTTGCACGCGGTGTCCTTGAGACCGTGAAGAAACTGCGTTGGTGTCCCGAGGTAATCCATTGCCACGGTTGGATTTCGGCTCTTGCCCCCCTTTATGTAAAGAAAGCATACCATGAGGAGCCTTCTTTCCGTGATTCAAAGGTAGTGATTTCTCTCTACGATGATAACTTCAGCGAGGTGTTGCCCGACAATTTCTTGCAGAAGCTTCTTTTCAAGGAGATACAGCCCGATGTTGTTGACGGCATCTCTACACCTGTTACATACAATGAGCTTGCGAAGCTTGCCATCAAGTATTGTGACGGTGTAATCATCAACGGTGACAATGTGTCGCCCGAGCTTGTTGCCTACGCCGACTCTCTCGGTAAGCCGGTATTGCCTAAGCCTGCCGATGATGGATACTGCGAGGCCTGCAACAGCTTCTACGATACTGTATTCTCTCAGGAATAACGGATATCGTGCATCCGGTTGCTGAATATTAACCTTTAACAATAAGAGTAATAAAGAACGTATGAAGAGAATATTCTCATGTTTTTTATTGGCTATTGCCACATTGTTGACATTTACGCAATGTGATGACAATACCGGGTCCATTGGCGGTAGCCTTGTGCCCGAGAATGATATAATTACAGCCGAGACAAAGACTTTTTATGCTACAAGCAACACCATAATGGCAAACGACTCAATCCTTGCCAATACAAGTGATGTATATCTGGGTATGTACACCGATGAGGAGTCCAGAACTGTCTTCAGTTCAAGCTTTGTGACTCAGTTCGGCTGTACCGAGGATTTTGAGTTCCCTATGGAAGGTGTTGTGGATGACAGTGCTTCGTATACAAAGCTCCGTCTCTATTTCAATGAGTATTATGGCGATTCTCTCAACGCTATGCGATGCGAGGTGTATGAACTTGATAATACCCTTCAGGAGGGCGTGCCTTACTATACAAACTTCGACCCCGAGGAACTGTATGACGTAGAGAAGAAGCCTCTGGCTGCCAAGACTTTCAACGTGATTGATTATAATGTACACGATACAATCCTCAACAGTGACAACTATGCACGTCACATTGAGATTGTACTCCCAAACAGCATCGGTAACAGGTTCATCAGCAAGTTTTATGAGAAGGATGCCGAGGGTAATATCGTTGGCAAAAAGTATTTCGCAAACTCCGAGGTATTCATCAATGATATCTTCAAGGGTATATATGTGAAGTGTGTGCAGGGTGACGGTACAATTCTCAAGATATATCGTGCCCGTATTGATGTGGGCTTCAAGCGTCTGATCAAGAGCAGCAGCGGTGCGTTGGATTCAATCCAGGCGCTCTCGGCTCCGTTCTATTCAGGTAAGGAGGTGTTGCAGACAAACAAGTTTGACAACAACGATCTCAAGCCTTTGCTAGACGAGAAAGAGTATACCTACATAAAGACTCCTGCAGGTCTCTTTACCGAGGTTAAGCTGCCTATATGCGAACTTGTGGAGAACTGCGACACTATAAACTCTGCCAAGATGGTGTTCACACGCTACAACGAAGAGGGCGGCTCTATGAATTCAGCCCATGGCACATTGCTTATGGTGCGCAAGGCCGATATGTACAAGTTCTTCCTCAAGAACAAACTGAGCGATGGCGAGACCTCATACCTTGCTTCGTTCGTGAACAGCAGCAACGAGTATGTCTTCGGTAATATCGCGAACCTGTTCAAGCATTGTTACAGGGAGTACACCGAAGGTGTGCAGAAGGATAGCGATTGGGAGACAAAGAACCCCGATTGGGACAAGGTAGTGCTTATTCCTGTTACAACGACAGAGGATTCAAACGGTAGTGTTGTGAAGATTCTGCATGACATAAGCATAAGCAGTATGCGTCTGCGTGGCGGTACAGAGTATGAGATTCCTATCGAGGTTGTGACAAGCAGGTTCAAGAAATAAATATCAGATACAACAGCGGGCTGCACATTAAGTGCAGCCCGCTGTTTTTTATATAGCTTGTCAGTATGTAAGCAAAGAACAGGCTGTCTTTAATAAGACCCTTTCAGGTGGGGGCCTATGGTTCCGAACGAGTGAAACGACGAGGAATATCAAAAACCGCGGAAAATGTCATGCTGGAACGAAGTGAAGCATCTCAAGAACGTGA
>CALCYA010000041.1 GCA_937906165.1 uncultured Bacteroidales bacterium
AATTTAAACTGAAAAACAAAACACAATATGAAAAAGAGATTACTGACATTATTATATGCATTTGCCACCGTGTATGGCTTTGCGCAGGGGATTGTCCAATCCAAAGCAGACCATTATAATATAATTGGAGAATTGAAGAATGTGCCAGACAGTACCGTTATCGAGTTATCCCGTGTAGTGGATAATCTGATATGGACAATCACAACAGACACTATTATTGATGGCAGATTCCATTTCAGGATTAAGCCCGATAGTCTCTCAAAGGAAGAGCTTTCCCTTGGTTGCTATCATAGCACGGAGTTCCCAATGATAAGCCTCAGGCTTTGGGCTTCGCCCGGCGACAGTATAACGGTTACAGGTGACAATACCCTGATTTATACTTGGAGAGTAGAAGGCAACGCACCCGAGAATGCCTCTTGGCAAACATTCCTTGATGATTCACGCGAGTTGTATAATGCTATTCAAAGAGGCCAATTGTATCAATATGAGGTTTGGGAAAAATCCATGCAGCTTCCGCCGGAAAAGCAACAGCCATATTGTCAAGAAAAATTTGACAGCATAAGAAATGCGGAATATGCAATGTGCATTCAAATTCAAGCCAATGAAATCCGTAGAATGAAAGAAACGGAAGTGGATGCCGTTTGGTTGGACAGGCTATTTTTGTTAGCCGGAAGTTCCAAGTATGAGAAAGACTATCCTTACACAGAAGAGGTTATTGCCTTATACAATAGTTTGACCGAAGAACAGAAACAGGAGCAATTGGCACAAGACGCATATGCAATGCTCTTTCCGCCACAACACGTTGAAATTGGCAAGGAGATGGCCGATGCAGAGTTCTTCGACCTTGAGGGGAAGAAGCATCATCTTGCCGAGCTGAAAGGGAAATACATATTGATTGACTTCTGGTCAAGTGGCTGCGGTCCTTGCATTATGGCTATACCCGAAATGGAGGAACTTGCCACCACCTACAAGGAGAAACTGAACATTGTAAGCATCTGCATCGACAACAAGGATCCTTGGAAGATAGCATCGGAGAAACACCGTATGAGCTGGAATAATTGGAATGACCTTAAAGGACAAAGCGGAATTTATGCCCAATACGACCAAGGCGCTATCCCTAACTACACGCTTATCTCGCCCGATGGCATTGTCCTTGAACAATGGACAGGTTACGGCGAAGGCAGCTTAAAGCAGAAGGTTGATGAATATATTAAGGAATAAACAAAAAATGATAAAATACGATGAATAGGATTTTAAAATCACTTTTACTGCCGGCAGTGGCATTGCTTGCATCATGTGCTTCATTGAAGACAGGAACGGATTCGTTTATAAAGAATGAGTACGCCTTGGATAGTGTACACGTGAAGGGAACGGTAAAGAAATCCCATGACACCGACCGTGAGGCGTATGTGGGCTATTTAAAGGATATGTGCGGGTATGACAAGATTTTCATTGAGCCTGATGAACAGGGTTATTTTTCATTCACAGTCCCTGTATATAATGCTACGCTGCTCGACCTGTATATTGGAGGACGCAAATTCAAGATGCTTGCCAACGGTGGCGATACACTACAGGTGATGTGCGATGGTGCAAGCGTCACTTTCGATGGCGACAATGCATCAATAAACAACGAACTTGCCCGTTACGAAACTTTCATCACCGGGTGGGAAGTGGAATCACGCGCTTTACGCCTTCACCCCATTCATGACACAATGGAGCCGCAGGAACATCTGCGTCGTTGCAGGGAGTTCTACAACGGTTCAGTGGCTACGCTCGACAGTCTGCTCAATGGAAATACTCCGTTGAAGCGACAAATATATCCCTTGATGCGCGGTTACATAACATCGCTTGCCCTTTACTATTCTACTCGTTACTGTTGCAACAATACTCCCGAACCGCCTACAGCGGAGTATTTCGCTTTCATAGATGAGATGTGGAAAGCGAGCCTGCCACCGTACACTTTGTGGATAGACCGTTATGTGGATATTGACCAACACATGCAAGTTGAGAATCTTTATCCTTATATGCCTTGGACTCCCACTCCTTTATATTTGATTGCCGAGGAGTTGAGGTGCAGGGGGCTCATTGATATTCCGGCCGAAAGAAGCCACTCCTTCAGGCGTGCCTGGACAGCCCGTGCCGGAGCACTCGCAAAGAAGAGCCACGGTGCTACCGAAGAGCAGGCCGGGACATTCCTCGCTCCATACCAAGAGGACTTAGCCTTTACCGATTCCATTGTCGAGGTTCACAAACTTGAATCCTTAGTGGAGCAACAGCCCGACAGCGTAATGAATCTTACGATGACGCTGAGTTTCCGTCTTAAATGTGAATTTACCGATGCGTATCCAATTCCAAAGAGCGAGAAGGATTTCATCAACGCATCCTACATAATGTATTACTTGGACAATACATCGGGGATGCAGTGCCCTGATGGGTGGAATGTTGTGAAAGAGAATATTGAGAACCGTTTCTTCATTGAACTGATAGAGAAGCGGATGGAACATTACAAGCGTATAGCTGAGGAGAGAATCGCAGTAAACAAACCCGAAGTAGGCGAGATTTCCGAGACCGATTCGTTGTTGAATGCTATTCTTGCTCCGCATAAAGGCAAGGTAATATACATTGATGTATGGGGCACCTGGTGCGGAGCGTGCAAAGAAGAGATGAAACACGCCCCTGCAATAAAGGAGGCTCTGAAAGGCAAGGATGTGGTATTTCTCTATTTTGCCTACAGTTCCGATGAAGTATCGTGGAAGAATGTAATCAAGGAGAATAACATAACAGGCGACAATGTATATCACTACAACCTGCCAATGGAACAGCAGCTGCTGCTCAATGAATTATGGAATGTGACTGCATATCCCACATATATATTGTATGACAAGGAGGGCCGGCTGGTAACCACGGATGCCGAATCGCCATCCTTAAAAGAAGGCTTGCTGCTGCGAATAAACTCTTTGCTGAAGAAATAATGTTCTTTTTCTTATAGTGTCAGTACAACAAACTTTCTTCCCGAACGTTTGTATTTCAGTATTGCATAGTAAAAAGAACCTGAGTTCGATATAAACTGAACCAAACCGCGAAACTGTCATCCCGGCTGTAGGGGAGGTACCGACGTGTCCGCCCAGAAAACGGCAAGGAATCTCAAAAACAGCAGATGACAGAGATTCTTCGCTTTGCTCAGAATGACAAAACAACGTTTTGTTATCGGCAAGTTTTGCAGCAACAGGTCAAACGCAGCATAGCCGCAGGTTATGCCGTTTGGGTTGCGAAAAGCAAAACGAGTCAATGACCTCTTCTTTTGTTATCGACGAGTTTTGCAGCAACAGGTCAAACGCAGCATAGCCGCAGGTTATGCCGTTTGGGTTGCGAAAAGCAAAACGAGTCAATGACCTCTTCTTTTGTTATCGGCGAGTTCATTAGCGGTAGGTCGCACGAGGCATGGGTGAAACTCATGCCGTGCGGGCCGCGAAAGGATGAACGAGCCAATGACTTAGCAAATATAGAATGACAAGACAATAGAACCTGTCATGCTGGAACGAAGTGAAGCGAGCTCATCGAAAACCTCTTTTGATTTTTTCATTAAGGTTCGTTCGAAATGAACAAATACGCTATATTACAGTACTGATTGTTGTATCAAACTTACGTTAAAAGACTATAATTATGAAGATATCAGAGATTAAAGGGAGGGAAATCTTAGACTCGCGTGGAAATCCCACAGTTGAGGCCGAAGTTGTACTGGAGAATGGTGTGATAGGGCGTGCTTCTGTACCGTCGGGTGCGTCTACCGGTGAAAATGAGGCGCTGGAGTTGCGTGATAGAGACGGAAATCGCTATAATGGCAAGGGGGTGTCAAAAGCAGTAGCCAATATCGGCGAACGCATAGCACCGGTGTTGCGCGGATGTAATGTATATGACCAACGGGGCTTGGACTGCAAGATGATTGAACTTGACGGCACACCAACCAAAAGCACTCTTGGGGCCAATGCCATATTGGGAGTATCATTGGCTATTGCGCGCGCTGCAGCAAAGGCATGCGGTATGCCCCTGTATCGTTATATCGGTGGTGTCAACACCCATGTGTTGCCTGTTCCCATGATGAACCTGCTCAATGGAGGACGCCACTCGGATGCTCCTATTGCATTCCAGGAGTTTATGATACGCCCCATTGGTGCCGGCAGCATACGTCAGGCCGTGCAGATGGGTGCCGAGGTCTTCGGTGCACTCAAGAGCGTACTGAAGAAAGACGGTTATAGCACCGGAATTGGCGATGAGGGTGGTTTTGCTCCGGGACTAAAAAGTGCGGAAGAGGCTTTGGATGTACTGGTTCATGCTATCAAGACAGCCGGCTATACCCCGGGAACAGATATCACATTGGCTCTTGACTGCGCGGCTTCGGAATACCATCGCGGCGGAGTGTATGATTATACTATTTTTGAAGGCCCCAAGGGGCATAGGCGTACATCCAGGGAGCAGGTCGACTATCTTGAACATCTTATCGGAAGATACCCTATAGACTCTATCGAGGACGGTATGGGCGAGAATGATTGGGAGGGATGGACTATGCTTACCCAACGTATCGGTAACCGTTGCCAACTTGTGGGTGATGACCTTTTTGTAACCAACGTCAAGTACCTTGGCAAAGGCATAGAACGGAATTGTGCCAATAGCGTGTTGGTGAAGGTCAACCAGATTGGAACACTTACCGAGGCTCTCGATACCATTGAACTGGCGCGTCGTAATGGCTACTCTACCATCATCAGCCACCGTTCGGGCGAGACCGAAGATACTACAATTGCAGATATTGCAGTGGCTGTAAACGCCGGACAGATAAAGACCGGTTCAATGAGCCGCAGCGACCGCACTGCCAAGTATAATCAACTGATACGCATTGAAGAGGAGTTGCGAGGTACGGCACGCTATGGAGTGCAGTAACTACTTTATTTTTTTCACGGGCGTGTAGAAAATGTAGTGCCGCTGCGATACGATTTCTACGAATGCACTCGCCGAATTGAGCTGCCCGATAGCCGGGAATGTTGTGAACAAGTGAGTAAAAGCATAAACTGGTTTTGCTTTTTACAACGAGCAAAAGCAACTTCGACGAGGTCAAATACGACCGTTAGAGATGTTTGCATATTCAAGATAAACAGAATGGAAGTGTTCCTGTAGTTCTGTCTTTTACCGCGCCTTATACGCTCCATAATTTTGCTGCAAAACAAGCAAGATTATGGAGTTTCTTAA
>CALCYA010000042.1 GCA_937906165.1 uncultured Bacteroidales bacterium
GTCGACAAGAAACGCATACGCAAATTCCCGTTGCTGCATTTCATAGGCAGGATAAGGTTGTTGAGCCTGAATGACAGAGAATTGAAGAAAGAACAGAAATGAGAGGCAATATAACGTGGACTCGATATAAGTTAACCGAATCGCGAATATTGTCATCCCTACACCGACAGTAGGGGCGGTACCGATGTGTCCGTCCAAAAAAACGTTGAGGAACTTCAACAACCTGAAACGGAGAACCTTCGTTTCGTTTAAAATGAACAAAATTTCTGGAATGTCATTGCTCTTGCTCTTTACAGACGCTAAACTCCGTTTGGAGATGAACATGACATTCCTTTTTATAAAAAATAACATTATATTTATTGTATATAAAATATCTTTTAATAAATTTGTGAGGTACAGCTGTAAATGTTGATAGATGACATACGTTGCACTCCCAAATGATAAAGATTATCGCCTGCCGTTCTATCTTGCAATGGAGGAGTACGTTGCACGGGAATTCCCCGCGCAAGACTACTTTTTTATGTGGCAGGTGGAACCGACCGTCATCTTTGGACGTAATCAACTTGTCGATAGTGAAGTTGACAGGGTCTACTGCAACGATAACGGCATACAGGTATACCGCCGCAAGAGCGGTGGAGGCTGTGTCTATGCCGACAAGAGCAACATTATGCTCTCTTATATCACCCCCTCATCAAATGTGAACTTCACCTTTAACCGCTATATGCTTATGGTGGAGCATGCCCTACAGAAGTTAGGCGTGGATGCACGCACCACTGGGCGCAATGACATCCTTGTCGACGGCAAGAAGGTTTCGGGCAATGCCTTCTATCATCTGCCAGAGCGCAGCATAGTCCACGGCACAATGCTCTATGATACCAATCTTGAGCACATGGCACGTGCTACAACACCGTCCGACTGCAAACTAAAGAGCAAAGGAGTGGAATCTGTGCGCCAGCACGTCACAACACTCAACCGTTATATATCATTGTCGATAGAGGAACTGAAGCAGTTCTTCCGTACTGAACTGTGTGATGACGAGAGAGTGCTTTCGGCTGCTGATATTGCTGCGATTGAGGAGATTGAGCGCGAATATTATACCCCTGAATTCATATACGGCAACAACCCGGCCTATTCGGTTGTAAAGAGCAAGCGCATCGAGGGCGTTGGTGAGTTCCGTGTGAGCATTGATGCCAAGGGCGGAGTGGTGCGCAAGGTAAACCTCACGGGTGACTTTTTTGTGATAGGAGACATTGACACCATGCTTCTTGCAAAGCTCAAAGGTGTGAGGCTTGAACGCGAGGCATTGGAAAAGGCTCTTTGCGGTGTCGACTGCAGCGCGGTAATAATGAATCTGACTGAAGAACAACTTATAAACTTATTAATTGACTGATTATGGAAAACAAAAGAACCTGTCTTTACGACAAACACGTGGCGTTGGGTGCGCTGATAAGCCCTTTCGGTGGCTTTGACATGCCAATCCAGTATACCAACATTGTTGACGAGCACAACGCTGTGCGTCAGGCGTGCGGTATCTTTGATGTCTCTCACATGGGCGAGGTGCTTATCACCGGTGCCGAGAGCGAGAAATTCGTGAACTATATTTTCACTAACGATATTGCCGGTGCTCCCGACGGCAAGATTTTCTACGGAATGATGTGTCACCCTACCGGCGGTGTCGTTGATGACCTGCTTGTATACAAGATGGGCGCTGAACGCTTCTTCCTTGTAATCAACGCATCGAACATCGACAAGGATGTTGCATGGATTATGGAGCATGCCAAAGAGTTCGATGTTGTGGTAGAGCACCAGAGCGAGAAGTACGGTGAGGTGGCAGTCCAGGGCCCGAAGACAGAGGAAATCGTCGAGCGCATCCTTGGCCTGCAGTGCAGCGACCTCACATTCTACACCTGCAAGGAGGTTGAGGTGAATGGTGAGACAATCATCATCAGCCGCACTGGTTACACCGGTGAGGACGGCTTTGAGATTTATGCTTCACATGCATTCACAAACGAGGTGTGGGACAAGCTCGTGGGCAGCGGTGAGGTGAAGCCTTGCGGTCTCGGTTGCCGCGATACCCTCCGCTTCGAGGTAGGTCTTCCACTTTATGGCGATGAGCTTACCGACGAGATTACCCCTCTTGAGGCAGGCTTGGGCATGTTCGCAAAGCTCGACAAGGATTTCATTGGCCGCGATGCTCTTGTAGCACAGAAGGCCGAGGGCCTCAAGCGCAAGATTGTAGGCATCGAGCTCAAGGACAAGGCTATTCCACGTCACGGCTATCCAGTTGAGGTTGACGGCAAGGTGATAGGCGAGGTTACGACAGGCTACAACTCAATCTCTACAGGCAAGAGCGTCTGTATGGCTATGATAGACATTGAATATGCAAAGCTCGATACTGAGGTTGAGGTACGCATCCGCAAGAAGGTGTTCCCCGGTGTAGTCACCAAAAAACGTTTCTACGACAAAAACTATAAGAAATAAATGCAGATTGTCATCCTGAGCATTTTTTGAGATACTTCGTTTCACTCAGTATGACAAATACTTGATTGCAATAGCTATAAACTTAAATGAACTAACTAACCATTAAAATTTTAATTATGAGCACAATTTTGGAAAGACTTTATTACGCAGAGTCACACGAGTATGTAAAGGTAGAGGGTGAATTCGGTTATGTGGGTATCACCGACTATGCACAGCACGAGCTTGGCAACGTGGTATACGTTGATATGCCAGATGTTGACGATGAGGTAACAGCAGGTGAGGACTTCGGTGCCGTTGAGAGCGTAAAGGCTGCCAGCGACCTTATCTCTCCTGTAAGCGGTACTGTAGTCGAGGTCAACGAGGCTCTCAACGACAATCCCGAGCTTGTGAACAGCGACCCATATGCAAACTGGATTATCAAGGTTCAGCTTTCCGATCCTTCAGAGGTTGAGAATCTGATGGATGCTGAGGCGTATAAGGCTGCTATCGGCGAGTGATTTTTCAATACCCCCTCCGGCAGTTCCTGCCTCGTCCCCCTAAAATAGGGGGACAATATAATTACTTGGTTTAATGCCATGCTTTATTCCTCCCCTGTTTTAGGGGAGGTGGTTGAAAACCGGAGGGGTAAATAACTCCAAATTATGAAATACTTCCCTCATACCCAACAGGATATTGAACAGATGCTTGCCGTTGCGGGACTCAAGTCCATGGACGAGCTCTTTGGCGAGATTCCGCAGCAGCTGCTGTTCAATCGCGAATTCAACCTCCCCGAGGCTATGTCCGAGGTTGAGATACGCAACTATTTTGAGGCATTAGGTAAACGCAACAGCAACCTTGTCTGTTTTGCGGGTGCCGGTGTCGAAGACCACTATTCACCGTCGGTGATATCACCTATCATCTCACGCGGTGAGTTCCTTACAGCATACACTCCTTACCAGCCCGAGATTTCACAGGGTACATTGCAGTATATCTTCGAGTACCAGTCGATGATTTGCGAGCTGACAGGAATGGATGTCACCAACGCTTCAATGTATGACGGCACAACCGCCACAGCCGAGGCTATGATGATGTGTGTTGCCATTGCCAAGAAACGTAACAAGGTGCTTGTATCGGCAACTGTCGACCCGAAGGTGAAACGCGTTGTCGAGACATACGCGAAGTATCAGGGTGTAGTCATTGAGACTATCGCCGAGAAGGATGGCGTTACCGACCTTGCAGATCTTGAGGTAAAGCTTGCTGCCGACGATGTGGCAGGTGTTATCCTTGCACAGCCTAACTTCTACGGTGTTGTAGAGGATTATGCCGGTGTTGCCGATATGTGCCATGCAAAGAAGGCGCAGCTTGTGATGAATGCCAAGCTGTCCGCTCTTGCAGTGCTCAAGACTCCGGCAGAGTGGGGCGCTGACATCGCTTGCGGCGATGCGCAGTCACTCGGTATTCCAATGACATACGGCGGTCCTTACGTCGGTTATCTTGCCTGTATAAACGCACATGTGCGCAAGCTGCCCGGACGTATCGTCGGTGCAACAACCGATGTTGACGGCAAGCGTGCATTCGTGCTTACATTGCAGGCACGCGAGCAGCATATCCGTCGCGAGAAGGCGAACAGCAACATCTGTTCCAACCAGTCTCTCATGGCATTGTGGGTGACAATCTACATGTCGGTGATGGGTAACAAGGGCCTCAATGAGGCTTGCTCACTCTCGTATAGCGGTGCGCATTACCTTGCCCAGCAACTTGTTGCTACCGGCAAGTGCACAATGGCATATGACAAACCGTTCTTCAACGAGTTTGCAGTGAAGACAACTGTTCCTGCACAGCAGGTGCTTGAGGCTCTTCTTGCAAACGGCATCCTCGGTGGTGTACGCATTGCCGACGATACTCTGCTTGTATGCGTTACAGAGCAGCGCTCAAAGGCCGAGATGGACAAGTTTGTCGAAATAGTAAGTAACATTTAATATAAGGAGGAGATACTATGATACGCAATTATGACAAATTGATATTCGAGCTCTCAAAAGAGGGCCGCACAGGATATTCTCTTCCAAAGAATGAACTGAAAGAGCAGCACTGCATCTGCCAGTTGCCGGCGAACCTCAAACGCGTGTCGGCACCAGAGCTTCCCGAGGTTACGGAGTTCGACGTGGTACGTCACTACACCAACCTCTCTAACAAGAACTTCGGCGTAGATACAGGCTTCTATCCATTGGGCAGCTGTACCATGAAGTACAACCCACGCATCAACGAGGAAATCAGCGCCTTGCCGTCGTTCGCACGCCTGCATCCGGCTGCTCCTGTCGAGGCTGCCCAGGGCGCTCTCGAGGTATACTACAACCTCGCAGCGTCGCTTGCCGAGATAAGTGGTCTTGGAGCATTCACGCTCAACCCCTATGCCGGTGCACACGGTGAGCTTACAGGTCTAATGATTATGCGCTCATACCACATGCAGCGCGGCGACCTCAAGCGCACAAAGGTTATCGTTCCCGACAGTGCCCACGGTACCAACCCCGCGAGTGCGGCAGTCTGCGGCCTGCAGATTGTAGAGGTCAAGTCAACAGCCAACGGCACCGTTGACGTTGAGGACCTCAAGCCGTTGCTCGACGATACTGTTGCCGGTATCATGATGACAAACCCCAACACCCTCGGTATCTTCGAGACAGAGATCCCCGAGATTGCACGTCTTGTACACGAGTGCGGCGGCTTGCTCTACTACGACGGAGCCAACCTCAATGCAGTGCTCGGCAAGTGCCGTCCCGGTGACATGGGCTTCGACATCATGCACATCAACCTCCACAAGACCTTCTCTACACCTCACGGTGGCGGTGGACCCGGTGACGGCCCTGTAGGCGTACGCGCTGGCCTCGAGGCTTTGTTGCCCAACCCACAGGTGAAGAAGGATGCCGACGGCAAGTATTACATCGACACCGATGACAAGTCGGCGGGCTATGTATCGAATTTCCTCGGCAACTTCGCAGTGCTGTTGCGTGCATATACCTATATCCTCACCCTCGGTCGCGAGAATGTGAAGATGGTAGGTCCGCTCGCAGTGCTCAATGCCAACTATGTGAAGGAGTCCTTGAAGAACGAGTACTATCTGCCTATCGAGGGCGTTTGCAAGCACGAGTTCGTGTTCGACGGCCTTGCCGACAAGTCGACAGGTGTCACAACCCTCGATATTGCCAAGCGTCTGCTCGACTACGGCTACCATGCACCTACAATCTACTTCCCGCTGCTGTTCCACCAGAGCATCATGATTGAGCCTACCGAGACTGAGAGCAAGGAGACACTCGATGAGTTCATTGCAGTGATGAAGAAGGTTGCAGCCGAGGCAATAGAGAACCCGGACATTGTCAAGAGCGCTCCGCACAGCACCCCTGTGCGCCGTTTGGATGAGACAACCGCCGCACGTTTCCCCAAAACCACCTATAAGCAGTTAAAAGGATAACGTGTAATGTTTCATGTTTAATGTTGCTTGCAGCATTGATAGCATGAGCAGCAATCGTCACGGGTTGCATGGATGCAATTCATGCCCCGCGGTGTGCGATTAGCGAGTGTTGTCAAAGGGTAACGGACAACGTTTGTATTATATGATTAATGGGCTTGCTTACGGCAAGCCCATTAATCATATTCTTATTTCATCGCCCATAATCGCTTTTATGCGTTTTACTCTGTTCCAGACGGTCTGTCTGGGAGCATTTGTTATTCTCTCAATCTCGGGATTACTCATTCCTGCTTTCAGAAGATAACAAACCCTAAGGGTCGTTTCATTAATTTGGGGCAGTTTTTTATGTATCGCGTCTTTGAATGTAGGATATTTCTCTTCAATAGTGTGATATAGTTCTAACCAGTTTTCTTCAGTCGGTTCTTCTTGCCCTATCGCTGCCTGTTTGAATTTAGTGATAATACCGCTGTTGGTACATTTCATATTATCTTTCAGTACCATTTTCATCAAGTCGCAGTTCTGCTGTTCGCGTGTCTTCAGTAGATTCTCGGCTTTTTGAATCTCCTCATTCTTATGCTTTAGCCTGTTTCTGTATCTAAGCAAGATAAGTAATAGTATAACTATGACAGAAACGATGATTGACAAAAGAATACTTCTTCTTACTGCTGTCATTATCCCGGTTGGGCTGGTTGCCTTGTCCGAACCTGTATGGGCGTTGCTTTTGCCGAAAGTCAATATTTCAATTGCATTGTAATCCCATGCTTTTTCAACATACCAATCCGATCTTTTTCTGTCCCCTCTGACTCCTGTTGTGTCTTCGTAACCCAATAAAGGATTAAGCTTAATGCTAAGATGCTTATATGCATTCCCTTTTAATTTGTTGCCGGACACAATGACTTTGAACACATCTTCGATTAAAGCGGAATCCACTTCGGTATATTTGATGTCTGTTTTATACATTATTGCTCGCCCTCTTCCAAAGGATTGGACATCAGTCAATGAGTCAAGCAACTCTATGTATAGATATGAATATTCTTTACGGAAATCTGCACTGCCTTCTCTGAAATATTCTGCATTGCGCTGTAGCTCAAGAAATGCCTCTTTGTGTGAAGTGTCGCTTATTTCATGAATTCTATCCAATAGTACTTTCCCTTTATCTTCGTTATCCGTAACAAATGTCATTGGTGTTACAGATAATAGTACAAAACAGAGAATCAAAAATTTCATAATATATTATCCTAATTATATATGCAAAATTAGCATATTTATGTTTATTGCTGAACCTGTTCTTGTCCCAAGTTGTCCCAAAGTGGGTGTATGGTGTCCCGAAATGTCCCAAATAGGGCATGGTGGGACGATGTTTCTTGTATCTTATTTCTGCTATGGGGTACTTTTGTCAGCAAAAAAGTGATTATGAAAAAGATTCTTTTTATTCTGTTGCTGTTGCAGGTGACAGTAGTACAGGCACAAAAGGAAATTCTCGTAAGTGGTGATGTGAGCAACCTCTTTACAAATGAGGGGATACCTAATGCAAAAGCACAGATTATACTCAAAGACTCACTTGTGGTTTTGGATTCATGCAGGACAAAGCTTAGCCTTATAACAGAAGTGACAGGAAATGTTACGTCAACTCATTTTGACAAGAATAGCGGTGCCGGTTTCAAGCTATACCTTCACAATGCTGTTGATTGTCGCGTTGTTATTGAAGCCGATGGATATATGCCTTATGCGTATGATATTCCAGCAGATGAACTTCAAGGTAAGAAAATTTATGAACTCGGTAGCTTGCTGCTTCACCCTGAACCAAAGGAGCAGACTCTGAATGAGGTAGTAGTGTCTGCAACGAAAATAAAAATGTTTTATAAAGGCGATACCGTTGTGTATAATGCCGATGCTTTCGATGTGGCACAGAGCGAGACATTACGTGAGCTTATTGAACAATTGCCAGGCACGGAGTTCCGCGACGGTCGTGTGTATGTCAACGGTCGTTATGTGGAAAATCTGCTACTCAATGGCAAGAATTTCTTCAACGGCAACATTGTGGCAGCGCTTGACAACTTACCGGCATATGTTATTGACAAGGTTAAGGTGTATGACCGCAGTGGTGAACTGACCGAAATGACAGGGAAGGATATGCATGACAGTAAGTACGTTATGGACCTCTCTCTTAAACGTGAGTATATAGGTACTTGGCTTCTTCAGGCAAGTGGCGGAGCCGGAACCGCAGAAAGATACCAAGGGCTCGGGTATCTTATGCGTATGGATGACAGGCAGATGTTTTCTCTGAATCTTGATGCAAACAATATCAATACAAAACGTGAGGTAACCTCAAGAGGGGCGCGGATGTCAATAGGTATGTCTGGTAAGGACTATTCTGTCAAAAGTGCAACTTTAAACTACTATATGGAACCGGACAGAAAATTCCGATTCAGCATTAACGGAAATATTGATAGAGTAGAGCAAGTGGACAAGATTTTCAGAAACCATGAAACATTTCTTCCAACTGTCAATATGATGAGCCGGAGCGAAACTTTGAATTCGACAGAAAATACAGCAATCAAAGCCGGTTCATCTTTGACTTTCCGCCCTCTGAAAAACCAGAGTTACAATCTGCAATATAGTTTCAATTTCACCGACAACAACACCTTGCTTGACAACAAAAGCCTCTCCTTTTACCAACCGGGGAAAAGCGAGTGGGAAAACTTGAGTATAGACAGTATAATAAGGAGTGAAGAATTGACAGAAAAGAAAGAACTTCTATACAGCTTATTCTCACCGTCGTTGAATGAACGTGTAGGGATAGACCATAAAGTGCTGGGTTCTGCTAATTTCTCACTCGGTGGCAATATCCTTTCTTTGAAAAGCGATTTTATACATAATACAGACCGTGTTAAAGAGTATGATAATTATAATCTGACATACTTCTCCGGAGCAGACAATGATAGACAAAGACGATATGGTAATTCACGTGATTACGCGATGAATGCCGGAGTCGCTTTGGATTTTATATATAAGTTCCTCGATTCAAAGAATAATAATGCACAAGTGATTCCATATATAAGTTATCGCTATAATTCCGGTACAATGTCACACCCTCTTTACCGCATGGAGCGCATTGACGGATGGTTGGAAGGCACTCCGTGGGATGCTGCTTCGTTGGGAACCGTTCCGCCTGCGGAACTTCTTGAGCAGTGTGTTGATGAAGAAAACAGCTTCTACAGCCACACTACAGGCAACACGGTTTCAGCCGGAGTGAGGTTTATGCACAAAAGCCGCTATCAGGACAAATCAAACATACGCATAAATGCTTCGGTTGAATTGTCCTACAATAAAGAAAGTCTGGATTATGACCGTAATGGTGACACAAGAAGTGTCCAGCGCAATGAACTTCTGTTCAAACCGAGTGTAAGCATTGACTGGTATCCTTGCAAAGGAGATTTAAGAGGCAGCGTAAGCCGTTGGAATTTCTCCTATAGCTGTACTCCGGAAATGCCACAACTGATGCAGTTGCTTACAATAAGAAATACCACAGACCCGCTCAACAAACACTATGGAAACAGTGGGCTGAAGAACGAGTACCAGCATAAAGCCGGGTTTACATACAACTATAACAATAAGGAGAAAAAGATTGCATTCAACTGTTCTACAGATTATACTTATACCGCAAATGATATAACCACAATGTCGGCATATGACACTGCAACAGGAGCGCGTACATATACCCCTGTAAACACTTCTAAAACAAATGTCGTAAACAGTAATATAGGCTTTTCAATGCCACTTGATAAAAATGAACGCTTCTATCTTAGATTGGGAACCGGTGGCTACTATTCACAGTATATGAATTTGGCATCATTCAGTAGCGAACCTACAGAAGGTTGTCTGACAAGAAATTACCAAGTAGCTCCTACGTTGCAGGTAGACTGTAATGTCAATAAATTCAATGCCTGTATAGCAGCGACACCTAATTTCAATTATATAAAGCAGAAAAACTATAGTGACCGTTATAATGACATAATACTTACCGGAGAAACTTCATATACATTCCCGTTTGATATAAGGTTCTCGACACGATTTAATGCATATATAACAACCGGATACAGCAATGAGACAATGAACGGTTTCAAGCCGATATGGAATATCAATATTTCGCGTGCATTCTTCAATAATAAATTGAACGTGGAGCTTGTTGCCAATGATATTCTGGCACGCCAAAACTCGATATCAGCAACGGTAGATGCCAATGGACGCACCGAAATATTCAGAGAACATTTGTCGAGATATTTTATGCTTAATATAAGCTACAAATTCAATTGGAGCGAGAAGACCAAAGTATGTTGCCGGGATTACGTAAGATATTGAGCAATCTTAACGGCGTAACAATTGCCGCTATGCCTAAGACGCGTAAGGGTACATTGTCTCGTGCTGTAAAAGAGGTTCGTGACGGCAAGGTTACCAAGGCAAATAGTGTTTCTGATTTGATGTCGAAATTGGATGAATAAATGTACAGCATTGTCTTTTACGATTCGTCGTATTTGGCAAACTATTTATAAAGAGGTAAAGGATTCCGGTTCTTTACCTCTTTATTTTGTGCTTTTTTATTCAATAAATACTCTGTATTGCATAAAAAAGTATGTTTTTTGTGCAGTACAGAGTGCTTTTGTTGAGCAGTGTAACTAATTCAGGTTTTTATGTGATTATAGACACATGAATACATTTTGTATAATTCTTTTATAATAGTCTGTATTCAATCTATTTTGATTATTTTTGCAAAATATCATTAAATGGTAAAACAAACAGTATATAAAATGAAACAGGAAAATGAAAAACAGACGGGATTGCCGGAAAATGCGTTCCGTCCTTTGAACGAGGGCGAGGAGTACAAGCCCTTGATGTCGCCCGACAAGAAGTACCCCGAGGTTAACTTCTGGTCGGTGTCGTGGGGTATTCTTATGGCCGTGCTCTTCTCGGCTGCGTCGGCTTATCTGGGCCTGAAGGTGGGCCAGGTGTTCGAGGCTGCAATCCCCATTGCAATCATCGCAGTAGGTATGTCTACTCTCGCAAAGCGCAAGGGCGCTCTCGGTGAGAATGTGATTATCCAGTCTATCGGTGCATGCTCGGGTGTGATTGTCGCAGGTGCTATCTTTACGTTGCCGGCGCTCTACATCCTGCAGGCGAAGTATCCCGAGATGACTGTGAACTTCATGCAGATGTTCATCAGCTCGCTGCTTGGCGGTATCTTGGGTATTCTGTTCCTCATTCCTTTCCGCAAGTACTTTGTGAAGGAGAAGCATGGTGAGTATCCTTTCCCTGAGGCTACTGCGAGTACACAGGTGCTTATCTCGGGTGAGAAGGGCGGTAGCCAGGCGAAGCCTCTGCTCATCGCAGGTCTCATCGGTGGTCTGTACGACTTCATTGTGGCTACCTTCGGCTGGTGGAACGAGAATGTGACAACACGTATTGTAGGATGGGGCGAGCTTCTTGCCGACAAGGCGAAGATTGTCCTCAAGATAAACGTGGGTGCTGCAGTGCTCGGTCTCGGCTGTATCATCGGTCTCAAGTATGCGGTCATCATCTGCGTTGGCTCTTTGGCTGTGTGGCTGGTGATTATCCCGGGTATGTCGTTGCTCTTCGGTGACCAGGTGCTCAATGCATGGAACCCTGCCATAGTACAGACTGTAAGCGAGATGTCTCCCGAGGTTATCTTCAAGGAGTATGCAAAGAGCATCGGTATCGGCGGTATCGCAATGGCCGGTGTCATCGGAATCTTCAGGTCTTGGGGCATAATAAAGAGCGCTGTCGGTCTTGCTTCACGTGAGATCGGTGGCAAGAAGGGTGGTGAGAATGTGGAGCGTACACAGAAGGACCTCTCTATGAAGGTGGTGCTCTTCGGCTCAATCTTCACTCTGTTGCTGGTTTTCGCATTCTTTGTGTTTGATGTCATGAGCGGCAACATCCTGCACAGTGTGGTTGCAGTGTTGCTTGTGGCTGTCATATCTTTCCTTTTTACTACAGTGGCTGCAAATGCAATCGCAATCGTGGGCTCGAACCCTGTATCGGGTATGACTCTCATGACTCTTATCCTTGCATCGGTTATCATGGTTGCAGTGGGCCTGAAGGGTTCATCTGGTATGGTTGCTGCTCTCATCATGGGTGGTGTGGTTTGTACAGCGCTCTCAATGGCGGGCGGCTTCATCACTGACCTCAAGATAGGTTACTGGCTCGGTAGCACTCCTGCAAAACAGCAGACATGGAAGTTCCTTGGTACATTGGTTTCTGCTGCTACCGTTGCAGGTGTAATCATGATACTCAACAAGACATACGGCTTCACAAGCGGTGAGCTTGCTGCCCCCCAGGCAAATGCCATGGCGGCTGTTATCGATCCGTTGATGAACGGCGTGGGTGCTCCGTGGTTGCTCTATGGTATCGGTGCCGCTCTTGCTCTTGTACTCACATACTTCGGTGTTCCGGCCCTTCCTTTTGCTCTCGGTATGTTCATTCCGCTTGAGCTGAACCTTCCTCT
>CALCYA010000043.1 GCA_937906165.1 uncultured Bacteroidales bacterium
CCATCATATCCACCAACCTCACACCACCTCAAATATCCCAAGTATATGGAGAACGTATCGCTGACCGCATGAGGGAAATGATGGAGATTATCCCATTTACCAATTCCTCTTATAGGTTACTCAAATGACAGCTAAAGGCTCAACCGCATAGCAACGTATTGGCTAATGCCGTTGAGCCATCTTTTTCTTTTGGCTTGCCAAATGTACAATCTATCGGCTTAGAGGGAGCCTAATACCCCAAGCACCATTGTTGCTTGTGAGGTGTGCCGATATAACAGCAAGCTGGATTGGCAAATCTTGCATCCAGGAGCAACCATTCATAATTCGTTCGTTGCAACGAATGAATTTCTCTTTTCCGACTTTGCAATGAAGTGCACCCCTCTAATCACATTTTGGGAATGATACAAACCTTTGACTTTTAGCCCTGATATAACTCTCATTTCCGTTTCTCGTTTCCACACCCCAATTTTATCGGCTCTTTATTCTCAATTTTGGAAATGAGAATTACATCTGCATGCTAGTCCATTGTCCAATGCAGGAAACGGCAAAAGAGCACCAACATTGGCTTGCCAAGTGTCCACTAAAAACGAAGTGGGGTAGCCTAATACCCCGCCCATCAAAAATGGACGAGGGGCTATCCACTTCGAAACGGCAAGCCGAGGGTAAAAACAGACCGATAAAATATGAGAATTTGCCGATATTAACCGCCACTTCCAAGACCGATAAATGATAATTTACCAACACCTGACCATTCATTAGCAGTGGCAACAACTCGTCTCGCTGCTTAGTGAGATTCATAATCTCTTGGCTGTTATTTATAATGGCGTCAAAGATAGGTGACAGCCTTTCTTCCAACTTATTCGCAATATTTGTATTAGGTGGCAGAGCAATCGTACTTTGCTTCAAATGGTCTTGTGTGATATGTCCCATTGTGGTTTTTCTTGCTTCTGCCATTCTCTTGAAATTCCCGATATAATCTATTAGTTGATAAAAGTAAAAAGAACGAGGATATCCATTGTTTGATGTGACTTTGAATATATGCTGGTTTAAGCCGCCATTGCCATATGCCCACAACATTACCTCTAATGATGCTGACCACGAAAATAATACATCACCATCATAGACTTTGACTGATTCTGGTATGTCGGATTTAACAAACTCCGTTTCTGAGGATATGCCGTCGTGCATTTCTTTGATTTTGATAACAGGCAGTTTGTTATCGTCTATTGGACGGATTTTTTGGCAAGCTAGACCATTGGTGTATTGTGCTATATCCAAAAGAGTTCCGCAATACCAACCATCAGGTATTGCGCGCTTCAACTTCTCATTCCAGATCATCTTACCTCCACTCGATTTGTAAGGTTTGCCCTCCTCATTCGGGAAGTCAAACTGTACAAACCAATAGTCGTAGAGCTGCTTTGCCATCGCCTCTAAATTATCATTTATGTGTCCCGTTATATATTGATAGTCTTATATTAAACTATACACTTAATGCAAGACTATATGAAAGAAACTTTTTTAGACGCTGTAATCCACCGATTAGAATCCAATTTTACAGCAGAGCAAATTGCGATGGTAGCAGGGATAGTAAAAGATGAACTATTCAAGCATGAAATTAGCACTAAAGCAAGTGATGAAGAGGTTAGAAAACGAGAAAACTCACAACTCGTAGGAGTATTTCTTTCAGCTAAACGCATCGAAGGATGTTCCGAGAAAACCATCCATTATTACCAATCTTCTATTGAAAAATTGCTGATGGAGATTCAAAAACAAGTCTGTGAAATAACAACAAACGACATCCGTTGCTATCTTGCAGCACAGCAGGACACAAAACAATTAAGCAAAGTCACCATTGATAACCTCCGCAGAATATTCTCCAGCTTCTTTTCATGGTTGGAGGATGAGGATTATATCACTAAAAGTCCGGTTCGCAGAATACACAAGGTGCGAACAGATACACTTGTTAAGGAAGTGTTGAGTGATGAGAGCATGGAGGTATTACGTGATGGTTGCACCGAAATTCGTGACATTGCAATGATTGACCTATTGGCAAGCACCGGTATTCGTGTAGGAGAACTTGTTAAAATGAACCGTGATGATATAGATTTTCAAGAACGGCAGTGCGTGGTCTTTGGTAAGGGTAACAAGGAACGAGAAGTTTACTTCAATGCCCGCACCAAAATACACCTAAAACGATATTTAGAACAACGAACTGATAGCAATCCTGCATTATTTGTTGGTCTTTCAGCCCCTTATACACGGTTGAGCATTAGCGGTGTTGAATCACGTTTGCGACTATTAGGAAAACGCGCCAATATTCTAAAAGTCCATCCGCATAAGTTTAGAAGAACGCTTGCTACTATGGCTATAGACAAAGGTATGCCCATAGAACAAGTACAAAAACTGCTTGGACACGTTAAGATTGATACAACCCTACATTATGCAATGGTAAACCAAACAAATGTAAAACTAGCACATCGCAAATTCCTCGGGTAGCTTGTAAAATAGCATTTTATTTATCTTTAGCAGGGGCGGTTTAGCTGTTTCTGCCAAAATTCGTGTACCTTTGCAGAAAAATATCGAAGTATGAGATTAGCGGAGATTGCAACATATGTTAATGAGAAAATAAGCAGTTCAAATATTACTTTGGACCAATATGTTACGACTGATTCTTTGTTGCAAGACAAGAGAGGTAGAGAATGTGCCCAAAATTTACCTCCTGTTGTAACGAACCTAACACATTATCAGCCAGGCGATGTGTTAGTTGCCAATATTCGACCCTATCTCAAAAAAATATGGTTCGCAGATTATTCTGGCGGGGCATCTTCAGATGTCTTAGTTTTTAGAGCCAAAAATCTATCTGACTCATCTTTTGTATATGCAATCCTTATGCAGGATGCTTTTTATGATTATGCAATGAAAGGTGCAAAAGGTAGTAAAATGCCTCGTGGAGACAAAGATCAAATTATGAGATATGAAATTCCGACATTCTCTCCCGAACAGAGAAAGAATATCGGAAAGCTCATCACAGATATTGAGTCTAAAATAGCGGTCAATCGTCAGATAAATGATAATTTAGAGGCGATGGCGAAGCAATTGTATGATTATTGGTTTGTTCAGTTTGACTTCCCGAATGAGGAGGGAAAACCTTACAAATCAAGCGGCGGTAAGATGGTTTGGAATGAAAAGTTGAAGCGAGAAATTCCCGAGGGTTGGAATGTAGTGACTCTCATAGATTTTGCGGAGATAAAGAACGGAGCTACGCCTTCGACAGCAAACCCTTTGAATTATGGAGGGAATATAATCTGGATAACTCCAAAAGATCTATCCGATCAGCAATCTAAATTTGTATATCAAGGAGAGAGGAATATAAGTCAACTGGGATATGATTCTTGCAGTACAAATCTATTGCCAGCCAATTCTGTATTACTGTCAAGTCGTGCTCCTATCGGACTTGTTTCGATTGCCATGAATGAATTGTGTACTAATCAGGGATTCAAAAGTCTTGTTCCGCATGACGCCAATAACTCTTTGTATTTGTACTACTACATCAAGCATCATATAAAGCAAATTGAACAACTTGGTACAGGAACTACATTTAAGGAGGTATCAAGAGAGGATTTATGTAAATTCCCTATACTAATGCCTTGTAATGCATTGAGATACTTACAATGGGTTGAGAGAATGACACAAATCGCAGATGAACAGTTTATTCTTACAAAAGAGATAGCAAATCTCACTAAACAGCGAGACGAGTTGTTGCCTCTGCTAATGAATGGCCAAGTGTCGGTAAATTATCATTTATCGCACGATTAAGGGCTATCTTTTGATCAAGAGAACACAATAACTGCCCAATGCGTTTTTGCTCTTCCATAGCAGGAAGAGTCGGCAGCTCAATATTTAGAAAATCTGTAGGGTCGATACGCTTATGGCTTCCAGAAGTATTAGCATTTTGACCACAAAGATAATTGGTTATCTGGTCTGAGATTAGGAGGTAATAACAGTATTGATAATCAACCTTGTTCTCATCAATTACCAATGGCAAAAACTCTGTTGAGCATATTTTATTATCATCAATATTGTCTATTCTCCAAACGCGTTTAAACCTTACATTGAGTTTGTTAAACAATATACACTTATCAGGAACAGTATATTTATTACTCTGTATTTCACTTCCATCAAGCTCTTCCCTTGTTTGGTTATTATCAAATGAAGGTAAACTATACAAACTGTATTTCTTGCCAGACTGTGGGGAAATAGAGTTCGTTACTAATGTTACTATATCTTGTATTTTCATTGTTGTTGAATGGATATACTATCATGAACAATACTATCATTGATAATTTTTATATTATCAATAGACTCTGTGGTAGCCAAGCTATCGCACATTAATGTTACTGGTTTTGTCTCTATTTTGGTTATTATACCATTATATTGAGACTTTACTAAGGTAAACGGGATAAAAAACGCAGTTGCTATAGGTATAATAATAGCGGCCAAAAACGCACACATAGCCAATCTATAGGATCTTATGGCAATTTTATTGGCTTGTTCCGCCTTTTGAATTTGTTCTTGATGTCTGCGTTCCTCGTCTGAAATATAACCATTAGCAACTAGATTTTTAAGGTCTTGCGTTACAATGATGTAATGACGAAGTGAGTCCTGTATAATTTCTGCTGTAACACTATCTATATGAACTGTTACTGCGTTAAGATTTTCTTTTGAGAAATCAGCCACATTGGACAATTCATTAACACTATTATTTTCAATTAAATATATAAGCCGATTATCGGCTAAATACTGAATTAATCTAGATTGAATAATAATTTGTTGTTGAACAGATAATAAATTATCAATATTCACAGAATCAATTTCCCTATAAAATATCAAATGACCAGGTTCTTGAACATTGTAATCAACCTTATTGTTATAAAAAATATCATAATAAGCATTAATAAGTACATATTGAAGACTCCTTGATGCGTCATTTACAATACGATTAATAACACGCTGTTCTTCTATACTAAAACTTCTCATACAAATACCTTTTAAATTATTTCGTTGCCTTTTTAATATAATTGTCAATCAAAGCGAGATTAACCACCAGTTCTTTACGTTGGTGCAATAGAGCATCCAAGTACTCCTTCCTTTTTATTTGCCCTTCTATTGCTTCAATATCATCAATTCGAGCACCTCTGCCAAAAAATGGATAATGCTCTGTTTCGAGATCCTCTTTAGCATCCTTTATCCGTTTATCTAGTTCCGTCAATTTGCTCTGGCATTTTCGTTGAGCCTCTACAATATCAAGATTATTGGCAGCAATAAAAACATCAAGCAGATTATGAATTGCATCAATTTGCTTTTGTGCATCCTTTGATGAACTGCGTGCAATACACAAGGCAACTATTATCGCAATCACACTAATTATTGGACTTAGCAAAGTTGCCCATTGAATCAGAATATCCATCATAATTTCCTCTTATAAATCTTCATACAGTTCTTTATCCTCCTCAAGAAGATATTCGTATTTTGTACCCTTTAGGCTCTCTCTATCGTACTCTTTACGGTACTCCATAATATAGAATCCCACCACTTCAGGGTATGTGTATAGATAGGTGCGGCATACTTTCTTGAAAAGCACAAGCATTTTCTCATTTCCCACGAAATCAAACATCCAAGTTAGAAGATTGTCTACCTCATCTTTAGTGGCTTTTCTATTGCAAATATCATTAACCAATGGCGTGTATTCAATAACAGCACGCTCTTGAATACCCGCCAAAGTTTCGGCTAACTTAGAGATCTTTTCTTCTAAACTTTCTTTATTTTGCTTATCTATAGTGGTCATTTTGCACGTATTTTGAAACATTTTAGCCGTTAAAGCGTTAAAAGTGCGGGCAATCCTTGGAAATACATATAAAATGTATTACCTTTGCACCATCTCAGCAACCATGTGTTGAAAGAGTTACGGAGGCGGCATTATTGTCGTCTCTTGCTTTTTATCTCTGTCTGAATCATCTCCACTAGTTCATCGGGAGTGCTAATACCTGCACCAGCTCCGTTTTTCCATGCCTCGTATTCCTTTAGTTTCCTGCGAGTTTCATGAGAGTGCGTAGAAATGAATGCAGTCCATAGAAGCACATACGTTTCGCGAACCTCTAGAACAACGAAATAATCATAATCGCCTTCAACATCAAGCAGAATACATACTCTATTCTCTGAATTCTTTCGAGATTGTCTCCAAAATCTTAAATTCCAAATCTCTACATTCTCCACACTAGGCTTAGCCCATCCAATTCTTTCGCATCTTCTTAAATCTGGTAAACGTTCAGACTCAACTTCTCCTTCGTGTGTCATATGATAAAATGTATACGCACGATCTTGGAATATAGGATTAAATTTCATCTTAAGTTCATGTGAACCAAAGTGTGCTTTGTGCTTAATGAAATCGTTGTGGAAAATCTCATATACTGCATCAATATATGATGCATAGTTCCCTCCAAAGTCATTAAGTTCTATAATTAGAGGTAAATTATTGAGTGATATCATTTCTGGGGATGCCAAATAAATAAATTAAATTTATTCTCTCTGTAAAGTGTACTATTTGTCAATTTATATCCACTACGATGCCTAATCTTTTCAATAATAGCATTTTTAGCGCTACTTTCGCTATGTCCTCTGTGCAAATATGACATAGCTCCAATGAGCAAATCAGCCAATCCCATTAACTCAACCTCATTAGATCTAATCTGCTGTAGTCGCTTTATCATTTCTCTCTTAAAATCATAACTATTATTACAGAGATATTCATATAGTTTTTGAACCTTCTCTTGACTACGAGTGTCTTTTATATCAATATATATCGCATATTCTTTGCCTGGTTCAAGAATCGTTTTCAACATATTAAAATATGTCTTATAATAAAAATCGTCATGAGTTTGATTAAATGCCTCATGGTTAAGTATTCGTTTGTCCGGAACTACAATAGCCCTAAAATGCAAATCGCCATTATCGAAAAAATAATTCACCAAATCAATATAATAATCAAGCTTAGCTGGTGATACTTTATTCCATTTTATTTCTGCATCTATAGCAATACCATGTTCTGTCTTAATTTCTCTAATCCTATCGAAAATAGCCTTCTTTTTATCATCAGGACAAATAATACCACCAATAACCATTGCAGTACTATTGGCTGCATCATTAACAAGATGACAACTTTCATCACAATAAATATTATATAACTGTCCCATATCTACAAACTTATAAATTTTAGTTGTTAAATTTCAAGCAGTCTAATTGCTTCATTATCTCAGCCTCTAAACGGTGGCTTTCCTCAAACTGTTGTGTAAGGGTATTCTTATATTCAGTCATGCGTTGGTTGAACTCTTTCTCTGTTATATCTACATAATCAATCTTGATATCAAAGTATTGACCGGCAGAAAGAGAATACCCTTTCTCCTTTATCTCATCGCAGGTTACCGCAACAGAGAAGTCATCAACAGCCTCTTTATTCAAGAATGTTGTAACGATTCGTTCTATTTCATCATTGCTGAGACGCACTTTTTTTAGTCCGTTAGCATCTTTGTATTCTTCACCTAATTTACTTGCATCAATCAGGATAACTTTGTCAGCAGATGCTGATTTATCAAAGAAAAGAACACTTACATTTGTACCAGTATTGGCAAAAACGTTGCTTGGCATAGACACACAACCGTACACAATCTTATCCTCTACAATCTTTTGTAGGATATTCTTTTCAATGCCACTCTTAGCTGTGATAAATCCCGTTGGAATAACGATAGCACCTTTACCAGTTTTCTTCAATGAATTGATAACGTGCTGTATGAAGCAAGTATAGATTGCCATAGATTCCTTTTTCTTTGCAGGAACATTTGGTACACCCGCCCAGAAACGAGCTGGCATAGCGGCTATTTTCTCTCTTGTATCAGAGAAATCCATTTTGAAAGGAGGGTTACTTACCACAAAATCAAACTGACGAAGCTGTTGATTATCGTCACTCTTGTGATATGGTGCTACCAATGTATCGCCCTGAATAGCATGATCAAGTGACGAAACAAGGCCATTGAGCAATAGATTAAGTTTCAGCATTTTATTTGAACGCTGAGAAATATCCTGAGCAAAAATAGTACACTTATCTTCTCCAATCTGATGGCTCAATGCCATAAGCAAAGTTCCGGTACCAGCTGATGGATCGTAACACTCAATACTATGCAAATCGGAGTTGTCGCCAACAAGCAAACGAGCCATAATGGTTGCAATAGCATGTGGGGTGTAGTATTCGGCATATTTACCACCGCCTGCGGTATTGTAGTCCTTAATCAAATATTCAAAAATGTTTGAGAAGAAATCGTAATTCTCTACAAACGCCTCTTCAAATGAGAAGTTGGCTAATTTATCGACTAGCGCACGTGCAAACGGGGCACGCTGAGCACTATCAGTAACAAACTGTGTCAATGGCTCGAATAAAGGTATCTTTGTGTTTGCTGTAGTCTGTGTAGAGAATATATCGGCATTCAGCTCTGCGATATCCGTCATTGTTGAATCGAATATCGTATCAAAGTCACCCTTGCCTTGCTGGTTCCAAAGATTGGAAATCAAGTGATATGGTTCAAGCATTGGCACATCAGGGGAAATCGCACTTTGCAAAAGCATACGATCTGTATCTGAAAGTTCGGCATAAGCCATTTCCCACTTCTCTGCATCACGAATCTTCTTTGCAATATCACTTTTAGCATTCTTGACCTCATATCCAAACTTGTCATTAAGGAACTTGTATAAGAATACCTGTGTAATAATCTTATACTCGTTACCATCATTGCCCATTCCATAGGTCTTACATGTAGCTTTAAGGGCATCAATGAGTTCGATTGTTTTTTCTTTAATCGTAGACATATTCTTTATGATATTGCGTATGTTGCGTTATACTGGTTTATATATTGTTGTGATATTCTCGACTGAATGAATTTGTAATCGTCCATATCAGGCTTTATTTGTGGGAACTGATACAAACATCCAGCAATAAGACTCATTACTGTTCGACCAAAATAAGCATCTCGTTTTAGGATGTCATTTCTATCGTACACTTTTGAATCGATATCATCCTTTATGATATTAAGGATTACCATGATTTCATCATCAAGGAATGAGAACATAGGTTGCTTGCCCTGCTCTTTTCTCTCTTGGTTCACTTCACGAATGCGTTTATGAACACGTGCAAATTTCGCATCGCCTTTATACTTCTTCACCAAAGCATTATTGCGTTTCTGTAAATCCTGCAAACGTTGAATTATCTCATCAAGAGCTTTGGTTTCTTCATTAAACTTAGCAATGGTGTCTACCACAAAACCATGTTCTTTGAAGCGCTCCATGAAGGCCTCACGAAGAGAAATAAACTCTGGATCTTCCTGGTCAAAGTTCTGAGTAAACGATGTGATAGTACGTTGCCATTTTTCTTTTAACTCCACACCGCCAGCAATGAGTTTCATTTCCTCAGAGCCTATCTTCGAGAAGTTGAACTCAATGTCCATCATAGCCTCGTTGATGAGAGTTTTAGTCTCTTCTCCTAAACCAAAGGCTTCTTTTTGGTTGATAATGTCAATACGGTGTTGTACCTCAGAAAGAAGTTCCGGCAATTTAGAGATTTCCAGCTTTGCAAACTTTTCTTTCATGTCTTCATCACCAAATGTACGGACAATATTAGCCATATTCTTAGCAGCTGTCAGCGCATGCTTCAAGTCAAGCAGCACTGCCTTGTCCTCTTCTGTTGATATTTCTGATGAGAACTCTTCTGCATTATTATATGAGTAATCGAACAATGTCTGACGAATCTGCTTCATTTGTTCGAGAATCTCCTCTTTATCCTCAATTACTTGGGTGAATGTATCGGTAGAATTGCCTTCTCCTGTTTCATCAACATCGTTAAAGCGGTTCAACTCCTGCAAGTATGCTTCGTTGGTTTCTTGGAAATTACGTTTAATATCAGCGAAATCTATCAAGAATCCATATCGCATATCCTTGTAAGGGCGATTTACACGTGTGATAGCCTGAAGCAGATTATGGTCTTTTAACTTACGGCCAAAATACAAGCGTTTCAAACGAGGCGCATCAAACCCAGTAAGCAACATATTGAATACAATCAGAATATCAATTGTCATATTCTTCTTGAAATCCTTCATAATTTGCTTACGAGTTTCCTTATCATCCGTATCATGTAATATAATGCCAGCCTTCAATGGGCGGTATTTGCTTTTATAATCAATGACAGGTTCAGCAGCCAACAAGGTTCCATCTGGCAACTTAAACATTTGAGGTTTCGGCTGATGTTTCTCCCACTCTTCTTGGAATATCTCATACAACCTACGGGCCTGTTCGCTGGTCTCGCAAATAACCATTCCACCCAATGTTTCATCGCCTTGGATTTTTCGGAATTCTCTAAGGTCAGAAGTGATATATTGTGCTAATTCATTGACATAGTTAGGGTGTTCAATGATTTCAGACTTTCTGATATCTTTTTTCTGCACTAATGTATCTAACTTGTCGTAAACATCCGATAATTTTTCCTTGTATGAGGTCTCAATGTCCTCTCTGATAATCTTCAAGGTATAACCGTCTGCAATGGACTTGTCATAATAATATGTATGAAGATAATCTCCAAACACTTTGCATGAAGCACGTTCTTCTTTCAGTAATGGAGTACCTGTAAGGGCAATTTTAACAGCATCGGTATCGGCTTCAAACAAGTTTGCAAGGAAACAACCGCCTGGCTTGTAACCACGGTGTGCTTCATCCATAATGAACACTCGTTGCAGATTGGTAGCATAGTCATTTATACGTACCTTTTCTTTATCCTCGGCAAAGCGTTGTATGTTTACAACCGTAATTTCAGCTTGTCCACTAACTCCTTGCTGTGCCTGATTATTGCGGAATTGCTCCATTAACTCTGCTCTTGAATTAGCCGTGGATACAACAAGCCCACGTGCTTCAAATTCTTGCGTTGCTTGTTCCAACAAATCAAGGCGGTCAACAATAAAATAGAACTTGGCAACCTTATTCTGCTTTGCAAAATAATCATTGAGCATATATGTCAAGTGGTAAGACAATGCCGTTTTTCCACTACCTTGTGTATGCCATACTACACCTGATGTTACACCTTCGGACAATTTCTGACGAATTGCCAACGATGCGAACAATTGCTGGTAACGCATGATGTGTTTTTGGTCGGTAGATTCTATTTTGCCATCCACCTCTCGTTCCATCTTCACATATGCAATACCATATTTCAGGATGTATAAGAAGCGTTCAGGTGAACACATTGAGGTCAATATTCTATTCGTTGGAGTATTGAAATCAAGGTTTGTCTGATATTCGGGACTTGTGTGAATAACTTGACAGTTATAATCACTTAATATTTTCTTTTCCTCTGCAGGGTTAATATCCTTATATACATAATCTCGATGGAATGGAGCAATCTTTTGTTGGCTGATATTATCCTCTCTAAAACAATTGAATGGAGCGAATGAACGTGCACCAGTACAATAGAATGCACCCTGAATAGGAACAATACCACCTAATGCATCATACTCCATATTGTTGGAGAATATCATCAGCTGCGTAATGTTGATAAATCTGCGGAACTTCTTATTTGGGAAACGCTCACGATTCATTCGTGAACTTTCCGCAACCATACCGCCATGATTATTTGGTTTCTTTACCTCCACAAAACAAAGAGGTAGACCATTCACGAATAAAGTTATATCAGGGCGAAATTCATCTTGCCCATTCTTGCAAGTGAATTCAGCAGTGAAGTGGAAGACATTGTTTTTGATATTCTCAAAGTCAATCAACTTTACAGGAGAAACCGATTTAAGACGATTGTAGAAACCACGTCCTAAATCATCATCGTTCAGTTCCTTCTTTATATCCTTGAACACTTGTAGATATTCACCCTCATGACCAGGATTCAGTTTCTTGAACTGCTCTTCAAAAACTTGCAAAAGAATATTTGTGTCACCATCATAGATAGTGCCATTCATATCCTCATTGAGTTTACCGAAATATGAATACCCAATTCTAGTCAGATGAACCATTGCTGGCATCTGCACCCGTGTTGCTTCACTGAATGCTTTCATCTTATCTATCTTCTTTATCTGTTATCAAGTCCTTCAAGTCTACATGAAGAACTTCTGCTATTCGTTGAAGAGTCTCAAGGTTAGGCTGAATCCTATTGCAAGCATAAGCATTAACCATACTAAAACTTTTATCAATCTGTTTGGCAAGCCATGTCTGCGATATTCCTTTTTCGGTTAAAACAGCCTTTATTCTATTCAATTTCATACAAATTCTTTATTAGATGCTACAAATATAGCGAATAATATTCGATAATTGGATTAAAAGTTCTAATTTTGTATATCCAATATGTGTATGTATGAAGAAATTCAACAATAAAAAGCGACAGGTCTTGATTAACCACGCAAATAAGGAGTTCAAACTAAGAGTCCGTTTTAAGGAAATGAAAACAAAGAAAAACAGGCTCTTGCAAGGCTGTAATTTTGAACAAAAAAAGCAGCACCAACTCAATGACCATTTTAAGGATTACAAAAAAATTAAAGCGCCCGAAGTTTTTTCGTTGATAGAGAATACAGAGCAAACACTTGGTTTTATTAAATCATTAGAATGTGCATTAGGTAGCCGAAAGAAAGTCTTCGTCAATTTAAAAGATGTCAAATCAATCGCACATGGAGCCATTGTTGTTTTATTATCTATAATGACAAAATTCAAGTCATCAGGAGTTGATTTTAATGGCAATTTTCCAGACTCGTCAGAAGTGAAAAAAATATTGTTAGATTCGGGGTTTTTCAATGAATTATACAAAAATAATGTTGTGCTAAATTCAAAATATGCGGTGTGTAAGAAACAGATATTTACACACGCAAATAAAATTGTCGATTCAAAACTTGCAGACGAAATTATATCCGAAATATCAACAATGATCTGGGGAGAGAAACGCCGTTGCAAGGGGGTACAACGAATCTTTATTGAGCTAATGCAAAACACAAACAATCATGCATCATTAATTAAAAAAGGAGAACATTATTGGTGGACAACCGCACGTTACGACAAGCAACAGAATAAGGCATATTTCTCTTTCATTGATTATGGAGTTGGAATAATTCAAAGCCTAAATAATGATAAAAGTGGTAAATTTTACAATATACTGCCTAAAATCAAGAGTATATTTGCACCTGAGAGCAATGCAGAATTGTTAATGTTGTTACTAAAAGGCGAAATACACAATCAAAAAAGAACATCCACCAATCAATACTATAGAGGAAAAGGATTACCATGTCTGTTTAAGGCTTGTGAAGATAACAAAATATCAAATGTGGTTGTTATTACTAATGACGCAAAGGCTGAATACGCCAATAAACAATGTTGTAAATTAAAAAATTCATTTTCCGGTACGTTTCTACATTGGGAATTGAATATAAATAACCAGAATATAAAATATTAAGTATGGAAATAAATATTGCACTTGATTTTAGCCGAATACCCGGAGCTAGATATCCAGAAGAGGGAGATTTTTCAGGCCAAGAGTTTAGACAAACAATTCTTTTGCCTAAATTACAAGAAGCTATTAAAAAACAAGAAAAGCTTACTGTCAACTTAGATGGTACAGCTGGGCTGGGGACGTCGTTTTTAGAGGAGTCCTTTGGTGGATTGATTAGAGTTGATAAGTTTGATGTTGATTCCTTAAAAAACACTCTTAATTTTATTTCGGAAGAAGACCCCGATTATATTACGGAAATATGGTCATATATCAATGAAGCCTATGAGCAAGAAAGCAAGTAATATTTTATTGGGGATAATAATTTTCTCTATAGGAGCTTGCTTTGGGGAATGCATTGATTATGGCTATTTTGTGTTATCAAAAGAGGTAAGTATTATCGACGCATTTTCATTGTTTGCAACAATAGGTTGCGCTATTTATATAGCAAGAATTCTAGAAAAAGAAGTTCAAGATAAAAGAGTAGAGAAAGATTTATACTTAAAAAAAATAGAGCATATTGAGGAACTATTATCTGCTATTGAAGACGCAATTGACGAGGAGCAACCTTCCTATGGTAGAATTGTTTCATTATATTCAAAATGCAATATTAAACGTCATAAACTGATATCCAATCTAAAAAGTCCTACCTCTCAATTTAAGGACATCAATATTTCCACCCAAGAAAAAACGATGTCATTAAGGTTTAGGCTACTTAAACCGCTATTAACAGAAACAGCCATAAAACAAAAGGGGAAAGCCGATGTTGTTATTAGTAAATCAAAGGTTAAATATTCAGAGACAAGAAAAGTAGAGATTGCAAAAGAAATAAATATGCTCTACGATGATTTGTTTATAATCAAATTAGCAATTAACAACTTTTAGACACACATACATTTAACACACACTAGGGCGCACGTATTATTGAATTTAGAACAACCCCTCATTGCCAGCCTCTTCGCTTTAGCTATACAATATTTAATTTATGACCAAAATATCCATTCGATTTTACAAAGACCGCAAGGTGAGGGCTTTATGGGATGAGGAACACAATCATTGGTGGTTCTCCGTCCTTGATATTGTTGGTGCTATTAACCAACAGGATGATCACATAAAAAATCGTAATTACTGGAAGTATCTAAAAACCAAGTCAAAGAAAGAAAATAGTGAGTTGGTTAGTCACACTACCCAACTGAAATTGACGGCATCGGACGGAAAAAAGTACAACACCGATGTCATTAGCCAGGATGGTGTAGACAAGTTGGCAAAGGCTATCCACAACCAACAGGCAATGGCCTTTCTCGATTGGTTTACCTACAGCGACAACACGATTGACGGACAGAGTATAAAGAAAGCGTATACTTTGTGGGAAAGCGACCTTGTGGCGGACAAGGATGTAGGTAAAGTAAAATCACTTCAACAAATCCATGCCTATCTGTTTGGTGGTTTGTATGACTTTTCCGGTCAAATTCGCACGGTGAATATCGCCAAGGGTGGTTTTCAGTTTGCGATGGCACAATTCCTTCCGCAGACACTCGCAACCATCGAACAAATGCCCGAAACGAATTTTGAGGAGATTGCCGACAAGTATGTCGAGATGAACATCGCCCACCCGTTCAGTGAGGGTAATGGCCGTGCGACTCGTATCTGGCTCGATTTGATTCTCAAAAAGCAGTTGCAGAAATGCGTTGATTGGAGCAAGATTGACAAGAACGACTACTTGAATGCAATGCAAAAAAGTATCGCGGACTCGTCGGATATCAAGCGACTTTTGCATTCTGCTTTGACCGACAAAATCAACGACCGTGAAACCTTTATTAAGGGTATAGACTACTCGTACTACTACGAGCAGGAGGAGTAATAATTTACTCGCCATTGGCGAGCAAAATGGAACTTGAAGATTTGCAGAATCAAATCGAGTGTGACATGTTCTCTTAAGCAAAATGGTCGCCAAAGGCGACCGAAGTTGACAAAACAAATTTTAAGATGTAAGAAATACTCCTGAATATCAAAGATAGAAAGAAGTTAATGTGTGATGACGAGGAGAATCTTAATCAATTGTGGAATTGGTAGAGTCATTAGGCTCTGGTATACCCCGTATTTTGCGAGCATATGGCGAAGATTGTTTTAAGTTTACAGATAGGTATATGGATAAGCTTGACAGCATTTTGGATGAGCAAATTCAAAACCATAATGAAGCATTAGAGGAAGATGAAAGAAGAAAATAAGATAATATTATATCAAGACGACAACGAAATCACTCGTGTATCGGTGCGATTTGCAGATGAGGATTTATGGCTTACGCAGGCGCAGTTGGTTGAGATATACCAAACCAGCAAATCGAATGTAAGCGAACATATTAAGCATATATTTGAGGATGGGGAGTTGGTAAAGGAGGCAACTGTTCGGAAATTCCGAACAGTTCAAATAGAGGGCTCTCGTAAGGTTGAGCGTGAGGTGGAACATTACAACCTCGATATGATTATCGCTCTCGGTTATCGTGTGCAGTCGCAGGTGGCTACCCGTTTTCGCCGTTGGGCAACCCAACGACTCCATGAGTATATACAGAAGGGGTTTGCTATGGATGATGAGCGTTTGAAGCAGGGTGGCAACCGTTATTTCCGCGAGTTGTTGCAGCGCATAAGGGATATCCGTAGCAGTGAGCGTAATTTCTATCAGCAGGTAACAGATATTTACGCCACAGCAACAGACTATGACCCCCGTAGTGAAATGACAAAGATGTTCTTTGCAACGGTGCAGAACAAGTTGCACTATGCTGTCCACGAAAATACCGCTGCTGAGGTTATCTACAATCGCGTGGATAATGAAAAGCCTTTTGTGGGTATGACAAACTTCAAAGGCGATTATGTTACCAAAGACGATGTAAAGATAGCAAAGAACTACCTCTCTGAGATAGAATTGCAACGCTTGAATCTTCTTGTTTCAGGATTCTTGGATTTTGCCGAGTTCCAGGCATTGGAAATGAATCCAATGACAATGAAAGATTGGATAGAGGCTCTTGATGGTCAAATCATCGCACATAAGCGCAAAGTACTCATTGGTAAGGGCAATGTTTCGCACCAACAAGCCATTGCCAAAGCAGAAAAGGAGTTTGAGATATACCGCAAGCGAGAAATGGATTTACTCGAAAGTGATTTTGATAGAGAAATCAAGAAACTTAAAGAGAAGTAGAAATTCACTCAACCTATCATATAATATAGAAAAAGTACTATATTTGCATATTATATGATAGGTTACGGTTATGACAAAGAGTACAATGGGGACTAAATTACCCCGAAAGTTGGAGCAGAAAATGCAGATTGTTGGTGAGCAAATAAGGCTTGCCCGCTTGCGTCGTAATCTGAGTGTTGCACAGGTGGCGGAGCGTGCTACTTGTTCGCCACTTACGGTATCACGCATAGAGAAAGGTGCGCCGACAGTGGCGATTGGCATCTATCTGCGTGTGTTGTATGCACTGCAACTTGATGATGATATTCTCTCTTTGGCAAAGGATGATGAACTCGGCAGGGCATTGCAGGATATGAATTTGTCGCCTCGTAAACGAGCATCGAAGAAATAAAAGACATTGAATAATCCGTAGTGCTCATGAAAGCACCAAGAAGGCACTAAGTTGACGTCACGTTATCACCCTTTCTGCACCCAGTTAATAGCATGAAATTTGACGGAATTAGGGATTACGAACTGAGGTGGAGCAATAGCGGGAGATTACGTTTGTTGCGATTCTTTAACACGAATATATAGAGCCACTTAGAAATGAAACTCATTTTCCGGTGGCACCACAACGAGAACTCAAACGAGTTCTCGTTTTTTTGTTTATGGCATTGGTGCCTTGTCGAGGATTCGACAATTATGATTGTCGAACTTTCCCTCATTCGTTTGCACGACTTTCGCTCATTTGTTCGTATATTGCGGTAAATCTCGAATATTTTCTTTGGGGCGGCAAGCCGCACTCCTTGGTGCTACTAAAGTAGCAGTCGTCGCAAACAACGCTTATTACGCGTCGTCACTTTAAAAAACATTCAAGCAAGCTTGATGTTTCTCTCTCGTTTGTTGCTATATTTGAGATTAACCTCGAATATTTTCTTTAGGGCGGCAAGCCGCACTCCTTGGTGCTACTAAAGTAGCAGTCGTCGCAAACAACGCTTATTACGCGTCGTCACTGTAAAAAAAATTCAAGCAAGCTTGATGTTTCTCGCTCGTTTGTTGCTATATTTGAGATTAACCTCGAATATTTTCTGCACTCGCTGTAAAAAACATCCAAGCAAGCTTGGTGTTTCTCGCTCGTTTGTTGCTATATTTGAGATTAACCTCGAATATTTTCTGCACTCGCTGTAAAAAACATCCAAGCAAGCTTGGTGTTTCTCGCTCGTTTGTTGCTATATTTGCAAATAATCATTAATAAATCATGTACAAGGACAATCAATTATATGTAGCACACTCTGCTGAGGGGCCTATCCACATAATCGGTAAGATGGCTAACCGCCACGGTTTGATAGCCGGCGCCACAGGTACCGGCAAGACTGTAACTCTCCAGGTATTGGCCGAGACTTTCTCGCAAGCCGGTGTTCCCTGTTTCATGGCGGACATGAAGGGTGACCTCTCGGGTATCTCGCAAACGGGAGGTCTCAGCAAATTCATCGAAAAGCGCTGCGCCGAATGGGGAATGGACACTGCAAACCTTGAGTTCAAGGGCTGCCCGGTGCGTTTCTACGATGTGTTCGGTGAACAAGGCCACCCCATGCGCACCACCATAGAGAAGATGGGAGCACTGCTTCTGGCACGCCTTATGGACCTTAACGAGACCCAGACCGGCATACTGACACTTACATTCCGCATAGCAAAGGACGAGAAGCTTCCACTGATTGACATGAAGGACCTACGCCTGATGCTGGACTATGTGGCCAAGAATGCCAATCGCTACGAAACGACTTATGGCAACATCTCATCGGCCTCGGTCGGAGCTATACAACGCGCCTTGCTGGCATTGTCCGAGCAGGGAGGTGACCTTTTCTTCGGCGAACCGGCATTCGATGTCTACGACCTGCTGCAGACCGAAGGCGGAAGGGGAGTGATGAATATCCTGGCTGCGGACAAGCTTATGCTGCAGCCGAAGCTCTACTCAACTTTCCTCATGTGGCTCCTGACAGAGATATATGACAAGATGCCCGAAATTGGCGACATGGAACTGCCGAAGATGGTATTCTTCTTCGACGAGGCCCATATGCTGTTCAAGGACACATCAAAGGCACTGACTGACAAGATTGAGCAGATAGTACGCCTCATCCGTTCTAAAGGCGTCGGAGTATATTTCATCTCGCAATCGCCATCGGACTTGCCGGAAACCATACTGGGACAATGCGGTAACCGCGTGCAGCATGCCCTGCGTGCCTTTACTCCCAAGGACCAGGCTGCTGTGAAGTCGGCAGCCAGGACCTTCCGCCAGAACCCGGCATTTGAGACCGAGAGGGAAATCCTGGAATTGGGCACCGGCGAGGCATTGGTTTCATTCCTTGATGAGAAGGGCGCACCGTCAATGGTACAAAAGGCAAAAATCCTCTTCCCGTTGAGCCAGATTGGTGCAATAACACCGGAACAACGGAACACAATAAATGAATCCTCACGCATCAGCGGAAAGTACGAGAGCGCGGTTGACCGTGAATCGGCTTTCGAGCAGATTATGAAACAGAGGGAAGCTGCCGAGAAAGAGGCGGCACAGGAAGCAGCCAGAAAAGCAGAGGAGAAAGCCGCGGAAAAGGAAGAGAAGGAACGACAGAAGAAAAGCAGCAAGAGCAGAAGTTCTTCTACCGGAAAGAGCATCTTCTCTAAAGTCCTCGGTACGGCTTTTACTTATTTCGCCAAAACGGTCGCAACCCAACTGGCACGTAACCTGACGAAGAAGAGCAAGAAATGAAATCCTCTTTTTGAAGACATTATCAGTTCCGGTGCCCAAGCAATGGGCGAGCCGGAGTAACCCATGAATGCAATAGAACTATCATTTTTTTGGATATAGTTCTGTTGCATTTTCTTATTGCAATTGAACAGAAAAGAAGGGTTTCTTCATTGCATAACCACGCAATTGACATATCTCGCATTACACATTGCTAACCAATACATTACAAAAGCCAATGGTTGCTTAAACACAAAAAGGATAATCTAAAATCTGTTATAAAAGAAGAAAATAACATAAAAAAAGAACAAAACGCGCTTTCCGATTGTTTATTTGTCTTGCAGAAGAATACAAGACGTGGAAACATTAAACATTGAAAAGGAGCTTTTGGCTATTTATGGGAAGTTGTGGCGATATGCATACTACCTCACACAAGATAACGACAGAGCGGATGATCTTATGCAGGAAACTGCATTGAAGGTTTTGGTCAACAGAAACAAGTACAGGTGCAACAAAAACTTTGAGAACTGGGCGCGTGCAATCATGCACAATGCTTATCTGAACATAGCAAACAGGGAGAAGAAACTATTCGCGGTTGATGAATTCCGCGAAGCAGCCTCTTATGGCTTGGGCTATCAGGCAATTGAACGCGACAATACCGTAAACGAAGAAAACGACATCTATAATGCAGTCAACAGCCTGCCCGAAGTTAGGCGCGAGACTATGACAATGCTCATTCACGGACATAAGTATGATGAGATAGCGTTTGTAATGAACGTGCCGTTAGGTACAGTAAAGAGCCGGGTTAACAACTCCAGGATAATTCTTAAAGAGGTGCTCAAGGATTATATAAATTGACCGGCGAGCGGTAACCGCACGTAAACATCGGCACTTTCGGCAAAAAACACTATGCAAACGTTACTGCAAACGTTTGCATGGCAAAAGGACACGTTAACATCGGTACAATCGGCGAACCAAGCTACCGCACAGAAATATAGGTATTTTCGGCAAAGAAAACACTATGCAAACGTTACTGCAAACGTTTGCATGGCAAAAAGACACGTTAACATCGGTACAATCGGCGGACTATGGCATAAAATATTGTGGCATTTCGTTTTTATGCTATTTATTCCTACATTTGCATCTGTGACACCTTCAGTACCACCCTACCGCTATGAAGAAGATACTTTTCACTATTTACCTGTTATCAGTAATGCTGACTGTTGCCAATGCCCAGGAACGCGACCATGTGCAGTATGTAAACCCGCTGATGGGCACTCAGTCATCGTACGAGCTGTCGGCCGGCAATACCTACCCTGCGATAGCGATGCCATGGGGAATGAATTTCTGGACTCCGCGCACCAACAAGATTGGCGACGGATGGCTGTACACGTACACGTCGAACAGGCTCTACGGCTTTGAACAGACTCATCAACCGAGCCCGTGGATAAATGACTACGGACAGTTCTCGCTTATGCCGGTAACAGGCAACGTGGTACTTGACGAGGAGAAGCGTGCAAGCTGGTTCTCACACAAGGGCGAGGTGGCACAGCCGCACTACTACAAGGTTTACCTTGCCGACTATGACGTGCTCACGGAGATTGCTCCCACGGAGCGCGCTGCGATGTTCAGGTTCACCTTTCCACAGGGAGAGTCGCATGTTGTCATTGATGCATACGACCGTGGCTCGCACATTGAGATAATACCAGAGAAGAACCGCATCATCGGCTACACCACACGCAACAGCGGTGGCGTGCCGGCAAACTTCCGCAACTATTTTGTGGTGCAGTTCGACAGGCCTTTTGACCGTGCATCGACATTCGTGGGCGACAGCGCGGCAGCATTGTCAATGGCTGAAGGAGTGCTTGAGCAGACTGCATTCCACACAGGTGCCGTCATCGGGTTCAACACCGTACGAGGAGAGAAAGTACACGCACGTGTGGCCTCATCGTTCATAAGCCCCGAGCAGGCCGAACTCAACCTGAATGAACTAGGCAACCACTCATTTGAAACACTGGTTGAGCAGGGGCGCAACCGCTGGAACAATGTGCTGGGCAGGTTTGAGGTTGAGGGAGAACTTGACCACATGCGCACATTCTACTCGTGCCTTTACCGCGCACTGCTCTTTCCGCGCAAGCTGTACGAGATTACAGCCGACGGCAGCATAATGCACTACAGCCCTTACAACGGCGAGGTATTGCCGGGATATATGTACACCGATACCGGTTTCTGGGACACCTTCCGTTCACTCTTTCCGCTGCTGAACCTCGTTTATCCGTCGGTGAATGCCGAGATACAGGAGGGACTGCTGAACACCTACCGCGAGAGCGGATTCTTCCCCGAGTGGGCAAGCCCGGGACACCGTGGCTGTATGGTGGGCAACAACTCGGCATCAGTGCTTGCCGACGCATTTGTAAAGGGCATACGCACAAGCGACACCGGGCTGCTGTACCAGGGACTGCAACACGGAACAAAGGCTGTTCATCCCGAGGTATCATCGACAGGCCGCATCGGACATGAACAATACAACCGTCTGGGTTACGTCCCGTGCGACGCAGGAATACATGAGAGTGCTGCACGCACACTGGAATATGCCTACAATGACTGGTGCATACTACAGGTGGCAAAGGAACTGGAAAGGCCCAAAAAGGAGATACGCGAGCTTGAGAAGCGCGCCCTCAACTACCGTAACCTGTTCCGCAGCGACTACAACCTGATGTGCGGACGCAAGGCAGACGGCACATTCGAGGAGAACTTCTCGCCTCTGAAATGGGGCGGCAACTTCACCGAGGGCAACAGTTGGCACTACACATGGTCGGTATTCCACGACGTGCAGGGCCTTATAGACCTTATGGGCGGAAAGAAGAACTTCACGGCAATGCTCGACTCGGTATTTGCCGTGCCTCCCCACTATGATGACAGCTACTATGGATTCCCCATCCACGAGATACGAGAGATGTGCGTGATGAACATGGGCAACTATGCCCACGGCAACCAGCCAGTACAACACATGATTTACCTCTACAACTATGCCGGCGAGCCATGGAAGGCGCAATACCGGCTGCGCGAGGTCATGGAGCGCATGTACTCTCCCACCCCAGACGGCTACTGCGGCGACGAGGACAACGGCCAGACATCGGCGTGGTATATCTTCTCGGCATTGGGATTCTACCCCGTGTGCCCTGCAAGCAACGAGTATGTGCTGGGAGCACCGCTGTTCAAAAGAGCCGCAGTGCATCTTGAGAACGGCAACACATTCATAGTGGAAGCTCCGGAGAACAGCCACGAAAACATATACATTGACAGAATGATGCTCAACGGCAAGGAGTACGGACACAACTACATTACCCATGAGGCTTTGACAAAAGGCGCACGCATCGAGGTGCATATGGCCACACAGCCCAACCATTCACGCGGAATAACCGACGAAGATGCGCCATACTCATTCTCACGGGAATGACGGATCACGTCCATGTCATCCTGAGCGTAGCGAACCAACGGTCGACGCCCGCGGCGTCAGCCTTAGCATTAAGCAGGAGAGGCCAAAGTCAAGGATCTCCATAAAAGACATGCGAACATTGGTACTATCAGTGAGACAACAACTACAAATGAGACATATAATCCAATACACAATACTACTTCTGTGCTGCCCGCTGATGACAATAGCGCAAGACTTTGGCAGGCACAATTGGATGCAGCACCTTGACGATGCCCGCACCGTTGCATCGCTCTCGATCCCCGGGGCACACGATGCAGCAACAGGCGAGGGAGTGCACATGGTTGCAGGCTTTGGAAAGACACAGGAGCTGTCACTTGCCGCACAGTGGGATTGCGGTGTGCGCGCCTTTGACCTGCGCCCTGCCGTAAAGGGAGAGGAACTGCATATTTACCACGGCCCAATCAGGACAAAAGTGTCGTTCGGCAAGGCTTTGGAAATATTATGCAACAAGCTGACCGAACACCCCACAGAATTCGCCATTGTGCTGATGCGTGAAGAGAGCGACAGCGAAAACAGCACCGAACGTGCACTGTGGCCGACGGCAGTGGGCAAAGCCATTGAGAACACCGGTGACAAGGCTGCAATCTTTTCCCCGGCAATGAAAGTCGGGGACGCACGCGGCAAGATAATATTCATAAGCCGCAACGCATATACAGGCTGTAACCGTGGAGCCATCATTAAAGGCTGGAGCCACTCACCCCTGGGCACTACAGATGCAGTAATGGCATCGCTTACCGATAATGCTACGGCCCGCCTGCAAATGCAGGACTACTATGCCCCCACGGACAAAGAAAAGCAGAAAGCCAAAGAAGAAGCAGTGCTTCAATGCCTGCAACGCGCCGCATCAGCGCCTGCAGATGTGTGGACAATAAATTTCCTCAGCGGATACAGCAACCGTTGGTTAGGCTTCACTCCGTTTGCAACGACAAGCGGCTACAAACGCAATGCCCAGAGGATTCATCCCATTGTAATCAATTCACTTACCACTAAGCCGCAGCCTACAGGCATTATGATGCTTGACTTTGCCGGATGCGACAAGACAGGCGGCGGGATATGGCATTGGGGTTGTTTCAAAACACTCGGCGCAGAGTTAGTGGATAAAATCATAGGGCAGAATTTCAAGTAAACTTTGTCATTCTATATTTGCACTGTCATTGACTCGTTTTGCTTTTCGCAACCCAAACGGCATAAGTTAAATTCCTCCTCTGCCTGAGGGGGCAGTGCGAAGCCACAGCACTGCTTGCGACGACGGAACATTCATGTTCCCAAAGGAGTCCCGAAGGGCTCTGTCACGCAGTGACTGAGGGGTGGGAGTGCTACGTTTGACCTGTTGCTGCAAAACTCGTCGATAACAAAACAAAAGAGCATTGGTTCGTTCATTGTTACACTAATGAACTCACCGATAACAAAACAAAAAAGCATTGGTTCGTTCATTGTTACACTAATGAACTCACCGATAACAAAACAAAAAAGCATTGGTTCGTTCATTGTTACACTAATGAACTCACCGATAACAAAACAAAAGAACATTGGTTCGTTCATTGTTACACTAATGAACTCACCGATAACAAAACGTTGTTTTGTCATTCTGAACGTATGTGAAGAATCTCGTATTTCGCAGTTGCTCAGGATTAAAATGCTAAAGCCCCAAAAAGACAGTTAACCGCTCGGAAGGGCTAAAGGCAATGAGAAGTCCTGTTTTTTGGGAATACAAGCTATTGTAGAAAAGAACTTTTTTCATTAAGTTTGCAAGAGTACACGACCGAGTTACGTGGAAAGAGATAGAAATATTATGTAAGAGTATTTATTATGAAAAGGCTTGTCTTTATCATTGCTTTTATATTTTCGGCATTACCTGTTTTTCCGCAGCAGGAAAAGGAGGTGCAGACCTTTCTGGAAAACATCTACGGCAAAGTTGCAGATATGGGCAACACGGCAAGTGGGGATTACGAAATGCTCGTTGAAAAACAGTGCTCGCGAAAATTCCGCGAGTTTTACAACGAGATACGCCGTTGGGAGAAGGAGACCAATGAATGTATTCTGCACTTTGGCGGTGGTGGCTACGACCTGTTTCTTGGTTGTCAGGATTATTTTGACAGCATCAGATTCAGCATAGGCAATGTGCACAAGATTGCAGACGACAAGCGATACAGCGCAACTGTGACAGCAAGCTTCTTTTGCCGGGAATATGAGGAGAAGGAGTGGGAAACGGTGCGTACTGTTTTTGTGACCGAGGAAAACGGAGAGTGGCGCATTTACGATTTTCAATCACCGGGTGAAGAGAGCGACCTTGAATTCATGAAGAAAGCTTTGCCCGATATTGTCCAAGCCGGAACACGTGCTGACACAGCCATGATTGCCGACCGTCTTGAGAAGATATACAGTGAGGTAGCAGAGATTGCAGCCGACGACAGCCCGAACACCGCGACACTCGACAGATACCTTTCGCGACAGTACCTGAAACTCTACAACGAGGTAGGTTATTGGGAGGAGAAACTGGGCGAAATGATTATAGGCAAAGATTGCTGGATTCGCCTACAGGATTGGAATAGACTGGAATATAAAATAGACTGCATAAAAGTCACAAGCCCTTCAAAGGCTGTTGCCGACGTGATATCGACTGACACATGGCAAACGCCCGAAGGGGAGAAGAGATACACGTCAAAGATAAGACTGGACCTTGTATTCGAGAATGACAATTGGATGATAGATGACTTTACCGATTACAATGGTATTGACGTGTTATACGAAAGTGACAGCAAATTGTATGCAGAGGGCATAAAGGAGGCGTTGGAACTTTTTGAGGGTACAATTGATTCTATGACAGAGAACGAACAATAAATATAAAATTGGTTATATGTACGATTTGGCAATTATTGGCGGTGGCCCTGCCGGTTATGTGGCTGCCGAGAATGCAGGCGCAAGAGGCCTGAAGGTGGTTCTTTTCGAGAAGCGTGAGCTTGGTGGCGTATGCCTCAACGAGGGCTGTATACCCACAAAGACACTGCTCTACAGTGCAAAGATGTATGACCACGCTACCGGTGGCAAGAAGTACGGCATAACCGCAGCCGATGTCACATACGAGTACAAGAAGATGGCCGACCGCAAGACAAAGGTTGTGCGCAAGCTCGTTGCAGGCATCAAGATGAAGATGGAGGCGCATAACGTTGAGGTTGTGCGTGGTGAGGCATTCATCAACAGCGGTGACGCGAATGCTGTTTGCATCAGCTGTGGCGAACAGACATACGAGGCTGCAAAGCTGCTCATCTGTACCGGCAGTGAGGCTTTTGTTCCGCCCATTCCCGGTGTCGAGGGCAATGAAGCGGTGCTCACCAACCGTGAGATGCTTGCGCTGACCCAGGCGCCCGAGAGTCTTGTGGTGATTGGCGGCGGCGTCATCGGAATGGAGTTTGCAAGCCTTTTCAACAGCCTTGGAATAGAGGTTACCGTGATTGAGATGCTCCCCGAGATTCTTGGCGGAATGGACAAGGAGGTGAGCGAGATGCTGCGCGGGATATATGCAAAGCGCGGTGTGAAGTTCTGCCTGCAGTGCAAGGTTACACGAGTTGAGGGCAACACCGTACACTACACCGACATTGAGGGCAATGAGCAACAGGCGCAGGGTGACAAGATCCTGATGAGCGTTGGCCGACGTCCTGTTCTCAAAGGCTTCGGCCTTGAAAACATCGCGGTAGAGGTCGAGCGCGGCATAAAAGTGAATGGATATATGCAGACAAGCCTGCCTAACGTTTACGCAGCAGGTGACGTAACAGGATTCTCATTGCTTGCGCACACCGCAAGCCGCGAGGCCGAGGTTGCCGTGAACCACATATTGGGCATTGAGGACCATATGGAGTACAATGCTATCCCCGGCGTGGTATACACCAATCCCGAGGTAAGCAGCGTGGGCCTTACCGAGGAGCAGGCAACAAAGGAGGGCGTGGAATATACCCTGCACAAACTGCCAATGACATACGCCGGTCGCTTTGTAGCAGAGAACGAGGGACAGATGGGACTATGCAAGATTCTGGTTTCGCCCGACAACAGGGTGCTTGGCGTGCACATGCTCGGCAATCCATGCAGCGAATTCATCTGCGCTGCATGTATGGCAATAACCAACGGTCTCACAGTAGAGCAGTTGCGCCGTACCGTATTCCCTCACCCCACAGTAAGCGAGATACTGAAAGAGGGACTTATGAATGTTTAAGGTAGAGAGTTCAAGGCATATTGATTAACCAGCCCTATCAAACATTAAACTCAAAACACCAAACCCTCAAAATTTAATTTTATTAAAATTAGAGGAACATTTTGTCTAATTTTTAGGTTTGTTCAATAAAAAAACGTTCTTTTGCCAAATAAAAGAAAACAACAGATATGAGAGAGTGTAAAGTAAAGCCGGCAAACGGCAAACTTGGTGTTATGTGCGTCGGTTTGGGCGCAGTAACAACAACTACCATTATAGGAACATTGATGGCCCGCAAGGGACTTGCAAAACCCGTGGGCTCATTCGCCTGTGAGGGCATCATGCGCGTGGGTAAGGGAAGCGACAAGTGCTACAAGGAGGTTAAAGACCTTGTGCCAGTGGCCGACCTCAATGATATTGTGTTCGGTGCGTGGGATCTGTATGAGGATGACGGTTACGATGCAGCCATAAAGGCTGACGTGCTCAAGCAGCGTGACATAGACCCCGTGAAGGACGAACTCCGCGCAATACGCCCCTACAAGGCATTGTTCGACAAGAGCTATGCAAGCAACATCGACGGTCCTAACGTAAAGAGCGGAACACGCTGGGAGATGACAGAGCAGTTGCGCGAGGATATCCGCAGCTTCAAGGCAGAGAACGGATGCGAGCGCGTGGTGGTAATATGGATTGCCAGCACCGAGAAGTTCATCAAGCGCAACGACGAGGTACACGGTAGTGTAGCTGCGTTCGAGGCTGCCATGAAGGCCGATGACAAGGCGAATGTGGCACCGAGTATGTGCTATGCATATGCAGCAATGCGTGAGGGTTGTCCGTTTGTAATGGGCGCACCTAACCTCTGCGTGGATATTCCTGCGATGTGGGAGCTTGCCGAGGAGACAAAGACTCCAATCACCGGCAAGGACTTCAAGAGCGGACAGACAATGATGAAGACAGTGCTTGCACCTGCGTTCTTCACACGCCAGCTTGGCGTCAGAGGATGGTTCTCGACAAACATTCTGGGTAACCGCGACGGTGTGGTGCTTGACAATCCAGAGAACTTCGAGACAAAGCGCGTGAGCAAGACATCGGCACTGGAGAATATCCTTGACAGCGATGTATACCCCGAGCTCTACAACGATATGTATCACAAGGTACGCATCAACTACTACCCGCCACGCGGCGACAAGAAGGAGAGCTGGGACAACATCGACATCTTCGGTTGGATGGGTTACCCCATGACAATAAAGGTAAACTTCCTCTGCCGCGACTCTATCCTTGCTGCTCCTCTGGTACTTGACCTCATACTCTTCAGCGACATTGCACAACGTGCAGGCGAGTACGGCATCCAGGAGTTCATGTCGTTCTACTGCAAGGCTCCTATGCACAAGGACGGCGAAAAGCCAGTGCATGACCTCTTCAAGCAGTTTGCGATGCTCAAGAACAAGGTACGCGAGTTAGCAGGCTACGAGGCCGACCAGGAGCTTGATTAAAAACACATCAACATCAACTAAAAAAATGCAACAGCAATCGCTGTTGCATTTTTTTTGCATATCGCATCAAAATCCTGCAAAAAAATTGCAAAATAGCAAGGCTTTTTGTTTAAATATACTTATTTTTGCGCTCACAAAGAATAAATATACAATTATGAAGATAAAAAATTCACGTCTTGACGCCATTCGCCTTATATTGTCGACACAGGAGATCGGCAGCCAGGAGGAGCTCCTGAGCGAGCTTGCAAAAGAGGGGTTCAAGCTTACACAGGCAACACTGTCGCGCGACCTGCACCAGTTGCGTGTGGTAAAGACCGTAGGGGTACAGGGCCGATACAGATATGTACTGACACGTCCCCATCAGTACCGTCACGAGGGCGAGCACGGCAACGTGCGTCCGGCAATTACGCCACAGGAGGCCAATGGCTACCTGTCGATAAAGTTCTCGCACAACATTGCAGTGATACACACAAAGCCAAGCTATGCGAGCACGCTTGCCTATCATATCGACAACTACGACTTCCCGGAAATCATCGGCACACTCGCCGGTGACGACACAGTGATGCTCATCATTGCCGAGGATGCGACACATACCGCAGTGTTGCGTGCATTGAGAACCATTATACCAAATATCTGAACTAAAGAAGATGATTGAGGAGATTGAATATAACGACGGAATAGAGATTGTCATCGCCAATGCCTCGCACGAGAGGTACGTCGATGAGATTCTTGACACCATAAGTGCTGCTGCAAAGGTACGAGGTACCGGCATTGCCAAGCGCACACACGAATATGTGACACAGAAGATGAAAGAGGGCAAGGCTATCATTGCGCTCGCAGGAGAGGAGTTTGCAGGATTCTGCTACATCGAGAGCTGGGGCAACAGACAGTATGTGGCAAACTCAGGACTTATCGTCAGGGAGAAGTTCCGCGGACACGGACTCGCACGACGCATCAAGCAGAGAGCGTTCAAGCTCTCGCGCGAGAAGTGGCCCGACGCCAAGCTGTTCGGTCTCACAAGCGGTGGAGCCGTGATGAAAATCAATACGGAGCTGGGATATGTACCTGTACCTTTCTCGGAACTCACCGACGATGAAGCTTTCTGGAAAGGGTGTCAAGGCTGCGTGAACCACGACGTGCTGATGCGCACCGACAGGCGATACTGCATCTGTACGGCAATGCTTTACGACCCGGCAAAGCACAAAAACGAAGAGAAATAAGGGGAGTGAGTATATTTTCGGGTAACTTCCAGAGCAACAATAATAAATATAGGAGGTTTAACCCGTTTTTGGATATTAATTGATTATATTTGCAATATAATATGGAAAAGAAGAAAGTTGTTGTCGCATTCAGCGGCGGACTCGATACATCGTTTACCGTAATGTACCTTGCCAAGGAGAAAGGCTACGAGGTATATGCTGCATGCGCGAACACCGGCGGTTTCAGCCCGGAACAGCTGAAGCAGAACGAGGAGAATGCCTACAAGCTGGGCGCGAAGGAGTATGTGACGATTGACGTTACAAGGGAGTATTACGACAAGAGCCTGAGATATATGATCTACGGCAATGTACTGCGTAACGGCACATACCCCATTTCGGTATCTTCGGAGAGGATTTTCCAGGCGCTTGCCATAGCACGCTATGCCAACGAGATTGGAGCTGATGCCATTGCGCATGGCTCTACAGGTGCAGGCAACGACCAGATACGCTTTGACATGACATTCCTGGTGTGCTCACCGGGAGTGGAAATAATAACACTCACACGCGATATGACGCTGACACGTGAGTTCGAGGTCAACTACCTCAATGAGCATGGTTTCAAGGCAGACTTTGCCAAGCTCAAGTACTCGTACAACGTGGGCCTTTGGGGCACATCCATCTGTGGAGGCGAGATTCTTGACTCGAAGCAGGGACTGCCCGACAGCGCATATCTGAAGCAGGTTGAGAAGGATGGCGAGGAGGAGCTGCACCTGACATTCGAGTGCGGCGAACTGAAGGCCGTAAACGGCGAACAGTTCGATGACCCCATCAAGGCCATACAGAAGGTGGAAGCCATTGGCGCCCCATACGGAATTGGCCGTGACATGCACGTTGGCGACACCATTATCGGCATCAAGGGACGTGTAGGTTTTGAGGCAGCAGCACCCATGCTCATCATAGCGGCCCACAAGTTCCTTGAGAAGTACACACTGAGCAAGTGGCAGCAGTACTGGAAAGACCAGGTTGCCAACTGGTACGGTATGTTCCTGCACGAGAGCCAGTATCTTGAGCCCGTGATGCGCGACATCGAGGCTATGCTTGAGAGCTCGCAGCGCAACGTAACAGGAACAGCCATTCTCAAACTGATGCCGAAGCATTTTGAGACGGTTGGAGTAGACTCGCCCAATGATCTTGTAAAGAACAAGCTCGGCGAATACGGCGAGGTACAGAAGGGTTGGACAGCAGAGGATGCAAAGGGATTCATCAAGGTGACCTCTACCCCACTGCGCGCATATTACGCCAGCCACCCCGACGAGAAGATATAAACATTTAACATATATATGATACGAGTAGGAATTATTGGAGGTGCAGGCTACACAGCCGGAGAACTTATCCGTCTGTTGCTAATCCACCCCGAAGTTGAAATAAAGTTCATCCACAGCAGCAGCAATGCCGGTAACCCCATAACAGATGTACATGCAGGGCTACACGGCGAGACCGACCTTGTTTTCACCGATGAGATGCCATTTGAGGAGATAGACCTTCTCTTCTTCTGTACAGCACACGGCGACACACGCAAGTTCATCGAGAGCAACACCTTGCCCGACGAGCTCAAGGTAATCGACCTCTCTATGGATTACCGCATAAAGAGCAACGACCACGATTTCATCTATGGTCTTCCCGAGCTCAACCGCCGCAACACATGCAAGAGCCGTTATGTGGCCAACCCGGGCTGCTTCGCCACCTGTATCGAGCTGGGCCTGCTGCCGTTGGCAAAGGAGCATCTGCTCAAGGGCGACGTATCGGTGAATGCCATAACCGGCAGCACAGGAGCCGGAGTGAAGCCACAGGCAACCACACACTTCAGCTGGAGGAACGACAACATAAGCATTTACAAGCCATTCGAGCACCAGCACCTGCCCGAGATTATACAGAGCATAAAGCAGTTGCAGCCCGACTATGACGGAGAGATAAACTTCATCCCCTACCGCGGAGGCTTCGCACGCGGCATATTCGCCACTATAGTAGTGAAGTGTGACCTCGACATCGAGACACTCTACAAGCTCTATGAGCACTACTATGACCGTGACTCGTTCACACATATCGTGAACACCCCAATTGACCTCAAGCAGGTGGTGAACACCAACAAATGCCTCATACACCTTGAAAAGCACGGTGACAAGTTGCTCATTACCTCAATCATAGACAACCTGCTGAAGGGCGCGAGCGGTACTGCCATACACAATATGAACCTGCTCTTCGGCCTTGCCGAGACAGTGGGCCTGCAACTGAAACCATCGGCGTTCTAAAGCAGGAAGGTGAAAACGGAAAGTTTGAAGTTTCGACAACAATTGCAACAATTGACTGTGCCATTAATGCTCCTTAATGACCCTTAACCCACTTAAGTTACCTTTACAACAAAACAAGAAAAAAATGAACTTATACAATGTATATCCCCTTTTCGACATCAACATCGTCAAAGGAGAGGGGTGCAAGGTGTGGGACGACAAAGGCACGGAATACCTGGACCTCTATGGCGGTCACGCGGTAATATCAATAGGTCACGCACACCCAAAGTATGTAGAAAAGATAAGCCGTCAGGTAGCCACATTAGGCTTTTACTCAAACTCGGTCATCAACACCCTGCAGCAGAGTGTTGCCGAGAGGTTGGGACGCATGAGCGGCTATGAGGATTACAGCCTCTTCTTCATAAACTCAGGCGCCGAGGCCAACGAGAATGCATTGAAGCTATCGTCATTCAAGAACGGCAAGAAGCGCGTGATAGCCTTTAAAAAGGCATTCCACGGGCGCACATCACTTGCCGTGGAGATTACCGACAACCCGAAGATAATTGCCCCTATCAATGCCAACGGACACACCACATATCTGCCGGTGGGCGACATCGAGGGAGTACGTGAGGAGATTGAGAAAGGCGACGTCACAGCAGTAATCATTGAGGGCATACAGGGCGTTGGCGGCATACAGATTCCCGACGAGAAGTTCCTGCAGGAGCTGCAGGCACAGTGCAATGCAACAGGCACGACGCTTATCCTTGACGAGATTCAGAGCGGTTGCGGACGCAGCGGCAAGTTCTTCGCCCACCAGTGGGCAGGCATAAGGCCCGACATCATTACCCAGGCAAAAGGCATAGGCAACGGATTCCCGATAGGCGTCGTGCTCATCAGTCCTAAATTCGAGGCCGCATACGGAGAACTCGGAACAACATTCGGCGGCAACCACCTTGCATGCGCCGCAGCAGAGGCCGTGCTTGAAGTGATGGAAGAGGAGAAACTGCTTGAGAATGTCAACAAAGTAGGCAATTACCTGATGGATGAGCTGCGCAGGATTGAGGGTATAAAGGAGGTGCGCGGACGCGGTCTTATGATTGGAATTGAATTTGAGGAACCTATCAAGGAGATACGCCGCAGGCTGCTCTTCGAGGAGCACGTGTTCACAGGCGTAAGCGGCACGAATGTTATACGTCTGTTGCCACCGCTGACACTCTCATTTGAAGAGGCGGAGGAGTTTATAAAGAGATTCAGAAAGGTATTAAGCAAATGAGGGTGATACAAACCAGCTATATCCTGTTTTTGTCATTCGAGCGAAGCGAACCAACGGTCGACGCCCGAGGCGTCAGACGAAGGGGCTGAAGTCAAACATCTAAAATATCCGGGCCTGTCATCCCGACAGAGCGAAGCGACGAGGGATCTCAAAAAAACGCAGATGATAGAGATTCTTCGCTTGCCCATAATGACAGATTCGCGATTCTATAGAGTAAAATACCGAATTCACGTTATTCTATCTGTTTGTTCTCAGCCATTCCTTGGCCTCCTCACTGCCGGCAGCAGCAGCTTCACGGTAGAGGTCTTTTGCCAGGCTCTTGTCACGTTTTACTACGCGGCCATGGTAATAGCAGTCGGCCAGATATAATGTACCGCGCACATCATTCAACAGGTGCAGTTCCTTCGCGTACGTATAGGCCTGTTCAAGGTTGCCGCTATCTTTCTCATGCTCCAACATCCACATCAAGGCATCAGTGCTGCCATTCTCCGCGGCAGATACCATGAACCGCAAGGGAGTACTTATGATGGAATCATTCTCTACACCCGAAGCAATCATAATAACGGCATATTCATACATTGCAGCCGGGTCTTTAGCCAATGCGAGTTCCTTGAAGAGCCCTGTTGCACGGAGTGTATCCTTCTCCACCCCCTCTCCTTTCAGCAGATAGCGCCCCAACTGCAACATCGCACGCGGTTCGTTGAGCCCGGATGCAATCTCCAACAGTTCTACTTCCTTCTCTTTGCTCTGCTGAAAGTGGAGGCCACCAGCATGCATCTGTGACAGCTCATAATAACAGCGCGCTTCACCAAGTCCGGCACCGCGTTCAAAGAATTGCGCAGCAAGGTCGTACCTCTTTTTAAGATTGATACCTTTGGAATAGAACTCACCCACTCTGTAGAAAGCCGGAGGATAGTTGTATTGCAACAGTTCAATGTATGCAGTGAGTGCTTTCTTGTAATTCTTCTTGTTGTAATATATCTCGGCTGTGCCGAATTCGTGTTCACATTGTGCAAGGAATGCGGAGTCCATCTTTTGCGTGCTTTTCCTTTGGGGTCTTACACGGTTGTTTCTCTTTATACTACAATCTTCCCTTGTAGCAATATATTCGTTATTGCTGAAAACCGTATTGCCGTTATAGCCAAGCACGTCAACGGCCATGGCATCACATATACTGCTGTTATACAGTTCCACCGTCAGTTTGCCGTCTATGGCCTTTACCGATGGGTTCCACAGCAGTGTACGGCGATGGTCCTTGCCGTCGGGTGTCATTGTGCTGTAATCGGGAGAATAGAACTGCTTTGGCACAGTGTAGCCCTGTACCGACGTGTAACGGCGCGTGCTGCTGGAGACACTGAGGTCGTTTCTTATGAGCGACTTGTTGTCGCGTTTGTCAGGAATGAGATATGCGACGTTGTTGGGGTGTTCCATGTTCACAAAAATCTTGGCCTGATTATCCATAGTTATTAGCCTATCCAAAGAGAGTGATAACTCGTCAATGGATTCCGTATCATGTATTCTGGAAGTGGAATCTATCTTGTAGCAGATACGCATCTGAAGAAGGAAACCATGATAGAAACGTTCATAAGGATGCTTGTTATCAATCACCTTACTCCTACGCTCCCAGATTCCGGGGCTGCCGTCTACACTCTCCAGTTTCTTCGGGTCGCTTGTGATAATGACTTCACTGAAATTTGTCATGGCCTCAACGTCAATGCCATGTATATATTCCTTATCGGCAACCGGTATGCTGTCACTGTTGTACTCGCCTTTCACAACAACAGGTTGCACCCAGTTCTGCCATCCTAAGTCATAACGTCCATATATACTTGTGAGGACATCTGCTACAGTCAGGACATTGTGTCCTTTTGAATCAAACTCCTCCCAAGCAAGCTGATGCCTGCCGGCTTCAAGTACCCCGGGCATCTGTGGTTCTTCCTCCTCATAGTCATTATCACTCCCATATCTTGCATCGGGAATACTGTTATCATGCACACTCCTGTATATATGGTCAGTATCGCGTCCGAGCCCTACATCCATTGCATATTCCCACTCCTCAAGGTAATCGAGCCGTAGCTCACTGATAGGTGAGGTCGTTGTTATCCTGCGGTTGAACTTTACTTTCACATCGACACCGTCAAGAAGATAGTCCCATGCACCGATTTTCCTCATACCTTTGACACTGTCTTGCCGAAGCCTGACACTGCTGCCTACGTTCTGCTGCCAGAAACTGAACCTGCGTGGCTTTGGCGAGAAGTATTTGTCCATATAAAAGGCATAGTTGACTTTGTTGCTGTGTCTAATATATGTTTCGGGCGAGAGAGCAACGGTCTGTCTTCCGGTGAAATCATCGAGGATTATACTGAACTTTCCAATGCTGTCCGTGCGGAAGGCCTGCGCCTTGATGGTGCTGTCGTTGGCAGTAAAGTCTATTCTGACCGACATATAAGGCTGAGGGTGAACCTTGTACTGCCCCATTTCACCGAACTTACGGTTCCTTACCCTGAGCACAAGGTCGCCCTTCACCGTTATTCCGTCCTCAGGCGGGACAATATTTCTGAAACTATCGGTTGTGAGCTCGCTCCAGTCGTAGGCGGTCCAACCGTTGGTAAGCATCACAAGGTCGAGATGCTGCTTGCGGTCGGTGTTCTCGGGGTCAAAATATTGGTAGGCATCAGGGATGTAGCCCTTGAGTTCCGAGCCAAGCAGCAGATAGGTGTAGAGATTATAACCCCAAGAGGTTGTCTGCACTCCTGACTGGTCGTTTACCGAGAGTGCGAACTCCGTCTCAGCGTCAAGCGGCTTGCCGTCCTCGCGCTCCACCACGATGGATACTTTCCCGTGATGCCCGGGCTCGAGGTTGTGCATCATATATCCGTTGCCTGTCACACGCAGTTTCACTGTCTGACGGTCGCCGGCCTGCAGGCTGTCATGCTGTACAAAGAAGAGGCGCTCCGCAAGAGGACGTCTGCCCTGGAACAATATCGCACGGTTGACACCTTCGTGAAGCTCGTTTATGCCCACGGTGAGGGTAACGCTGTCGCCCTTTATCTTCTGGTAGAACCCTAACCCGTTGCGGTGTAGTATGGCAAAGCCTATCGTGTCTTTTGTAACCAGATTGCTCCTTATGCCCAGGTTTATGCAGTCGTCCTTTTCCGTTACCGAGAGTACGCAACCGCCATATTCAATGCCGGGCAGTTCAAATTCATACTTCTTCTTTTTCCCTTTCTTGTCTGTGATGTAGACCTCGGCCTTATATTCAGTTCCGGAGTGCGGCGTGAAGGTAAAGCACCCTTTACCCATGTGCCGGGGAGTGGTTTTCAGCAGCTCCTTACCGTCGGCAAATATGGTGATTTCGTCATATAGTTCAATGCCTTCGAAGCCTGTCAGTTCGTATGCGACACGACTCTCGATGCCGTTGACAAGATGTCCGCTCTCGGGATAGAAACGGAGCTCGGGCACTATCTCCTTCTTGAACACCTTGTTTGCAAAGAGGCTCTGGCTCCTGTCGCGTATGTTGCGGAACTCCCAGTCACCGTTGTTCACCTTGTCATATACGGGAAACACGCGGCTGAAGATTGTCTCGTCTCCCCAGTTGAGCATATAACGGGTGTAGGCACGTATCTCGAAGAAGCCCGACAGGTATTTTGGGTCAAGGAATATCTCACCGTGACAGGTACCGTTGTCATCAATGCGGTACTTCCCGGTCTTTACGACATAACCCTCGGGGCTCATCAGCTCAACATAGAGCACGCGGCTCAGCACAGTGGGATTATCATCGCCGTGACTGGTGACAAAAGCCTTGAACCACATTGTCTCGCCAAGGTAGTATGCGGTGTTGTCGAAGTGCAGATACACGCGCTCCTGCGGCAAGGCACGCCCCACCAGCAACGCACGCAGAGCGGCGCTGTCTGTGGGAGTCTGTGTCTGTGCCGATGACAGAAAGATGATTCCTGTCAACATAATCAACAAAGCAAATATTCTTTTAATCATAGTATATTTTCCATACACTTCTACTCACTGTACAAAGAGAATAAAATAATAAAACTACCAAGAAACTGTTGATTGCCTTAAAAAGGTGCCGGAGAGAGCTATTCAAACTTTATATATTCTGCCATTTTATCCACACACTCGTCAATTGTGGTTCCGTTACCATTGATGAAGAACAACATTATCACCGGCTCATAGGATGAATGTTTATAGAATTCCACACCGTAGCATTCAGTGGCGTTGGATTTCAGTTCCGAATCTATTCTTTCGGAATTACTGACAACGGTTTCAATATTCGGTATTCTCACGACGGAAACGACATCGCTGTTTGTCTTATGGCTCAAACCGGTATTCTTATACATAACCACATGGAGTTCCGTCAACCGTGACACCTCCTCTTGTAAAGCTGACAATTTATCCTCGGGGAGAGGGCACATCCAATCATCTTTCTTATGTTCATTTGTGCTGTTGTCATTCCTTACGCCTCTGAAATTGTGTATATACCATCCTGCCCAAGGTGTCTCACAGTTGTTCAGCATCCAGCCTCTCACTTCGGGTGTTTCATATTCTCTATCCTTTGGATATGATTCCGCACGTGGCTTTTGCACGTTCTTTATGTCCATCATCACAACGCTGCAATTCTCGGACAACTCGACAATAGAACCTCCATAGAATATGGGAATTGTAGGAAACTCATCCAGAGCTTTTCCAAATTCAAACCTCAAAGAAGATTCCTCCCCAATATTCTTGAGCGATTCCCGGGGGCAGGAAAAGCTTACATTCAATTTCTCTTTAAACTGCATACGTAAACTGTCTGTTTTACCATTGGAACAGATAGCTGATATGATCGACATGCACAGGAATGCAGAAATAAAAACCCTTTTCATAATTCTAATCTATTAACGCCAATTTGATATACATTTTCTTATATGACGCTTTATTAGAGTAAAACATTACAATGAAATGCAAGTTATTTTAAAAAAAACATTTTTCAGAGGCTTGCAGGCAAAGAAAACTAAATAAATAGAATTTTCAAACTGATTTTTGACAGAACAGCGTTCTGTTCAAATTATTTAACTTTTGTTTTTAGTAATTAAGGATTACACCAACACACTAAAAAGTACAGAAGATTCAAAATAGTGGTTCACCTGCAAACTATAGGGGGAATATCTTTTTAACACAGACAAAACATT
>CALCYA010000044.1 GCA_937906165.1 uncultured Bacteroidales bacterium
GGAGCACTATTCTCTTGTGTTTTAAGTAAATATTCAAAATAAAGGACTTAGTTCTTTTCTGTATTAACCCCTCAGTCACTTCGTGACGGCTCCCTAAAACAGGGGCGCAATCGGGGACCGCTTGCGGTGGAGGAGTTTTAATAGTTCAAAATACGGCTATGCCGTGGTTTTTCAGTTCTCTCTTTTTTGTAATCGTTGGGATGACAGGGCGCATTTTTACAAAAATCCACAAATATTCATAGTATGTTTGTAAGATTGCTTGTAGTGCACGTGCATTTTGGTAAAAAATATAGGATAATTGAACTTTATTTGTAAATTTGCAATCCACTATAAAAGAAAAAATAACGAACCATGATAGCAGTATTAAAACACGGAGTAACAAAGTCACAACAGGATAATCTTGTCCATTGGCTTGAGTCGCAGAATGTGCGTGTACATGTCTCGGAAGGTGAGATGCAGACAGTAATCGGCCTCATAGGCGATACACGCAAGATTGATATCGACCTGCTTGCGGGTCTTGAGATAATTGACCGCGTGACACGCATCACCGACCCCTTCAAGAGCGCTAACCGAAGCTTCCACCCCGAAGATACGGTTGTGACCGTGGGCAAGGGCGAGAATGAGGTGAAAATCGGTGGCGGTAACTTTGCAATAATGGCGGGCCCCTGCTCTGTTGAGAGCGAGGAGCAGATTCTTACCGTTGCACGTGCTGTAAAGGCATCGGGCGCGAATATTCTGCGTGGCGGTGCCTTCAAGCCCCGTACTTCGCCATACGATTTCCAGGGCTTACGCGCCGAGGGTCTTCAGTTATTGTTGAAGGCACGCGAGGCAACAGGTCTGCCCATAGTTACAGAAATCATGAGCGCATCGCATCTCGACCTCTTTGCCGACGTCGATATCATTCAGGTGGGTGCACGCAACATGCAGAACTTTGAGCTTCTCAAGGAGCTGGGACGTTGCGACAAGCCTATCCTGCTCAAACGCGGTATGTCGGCTACACTCAAGGAGCTTCTTATGAGTGCCGAGTATATTATGTCCGAGGGTAACGAACAGGTGATTCTTTGCGAACGCGGTATACGCAGCTACGACAGCTACACACGTAACGTGCTTGACCTTGCGGCGGTTCCTGTGCTGCAGGGGCTCACACACCTCCCGATTGTCGTTGACCCCAGCCACGCAACAGGCGTGTCACGTCTTGTGCGTCCTATGGCTTGTGCCGCAACGGCAGCCGGTGCCGACGGACTTATCATCGAGGTACACAATGACCCGGTGTGCGCCCTTTGCGACGGTGCGCAGTCACTCACTCCCGAGCAGTTCGACGAGGTGGCACAGCGCGTGCGTGAGATTCGTGGCATAATGCATTGATCATGACTGTAGGAATAGTTGGATTAGGACTTATAGGCGGTTCGGCAGCCAAGGCTTTCAAGGCTGCCGGACACTCTGTTTATGCCTTTGATATAAACAGGCAGATAGTGGGCTATGCACAGCTTGAGGGTACGGTGGATGCCGAGCTGTCGGCCGATAACCTGTGCCGTTGCGACCTTGTGCTGCTCACTGCGACACCGCAGGCGGTAATAGGTTATATTGGCGAGAATGCGAAGTATATCTCCCTTGAGGCGCTTGTCGTCGACTTCTGCGGTACCAAACGCGCCGTGTGCGAGAAGGGCTTTGCCCTTGCTGCGGAGTATGGCTTCACTTACGTTGGCGGTCATCCTATGGCCGGCTTGCAGTATTCGGGTTACAAATACTCCAAGGCAACGCTCTACAACGGTGCCTCGTTCATTATGGTACCGGCGGTGCACGATGACATTGCTCTGCTCGACCGCGTGAAGCAGGCGTTGCAGCCGTTGGGCTTCAAGAAGTTCGTGGTGACGACGGCCGATTTCCACGACCGTATGATTGCCTACACCTCGCAGATGTGCCACGTTGTCTCCAATGCCTTCATAAAAAGTCCTTCGGCAAAGTTCCACAGGGGCTACAGCGCAGGCAGCTTCCGCGACTTTACCCGTGTGTCGCGCCTGAACGAAGATATGTGGACCGAGTTGTTCCTTGAGAACAAGGAGGCTCTTCTTAATGAACTTGATTTGTTGATAAACTCTCTCCGGGAGTATCGTGAGGCGATAGTCCACGATGATGCCAATACCCTGCGCGCTCTGTTGCGCGACGGCAGGATCGCAAAGGAGGAGGCTGAAAAATAAGACCTTTCGGCCGGTGAAACGATATTTACATTAATAATGCAGCAATTGCCTGTCATCTCGAATCGAAGATCGACGCCCGTAGGGGCCAAAGTCAACCTTGCGTGAGGGATCTCAAAAAATCATTTTGGGATATCTCACATACGTTCGATATGACACTGATACAACACTAACTATAGATTAAACCTGTATATGCAGTACAATACAATACACGTTGAGGCTTCGCGTAGTTATGATATTCTCATAGGTCGCGGTATTCTCGCAGGGTTAGGCGGGTTCATACGCCCTCTGCTGGGCAACTGCCGTTTGGCTGTGCTCACCGACAGCAATGTCGATGCGCTCTACGGCAACGCGATAATGGAGCATTTAGGCGCAGCAGGGTACAATGTATGCAAGTATGTCATTCCGGCAGGCGAGGCATCGAAATGTGCCGACAATCTGTTGGCGTTCCTCAACTTCATGGCCGGTGAGCAGCTCACACGCAGTGATGCTGTCATAGCCTTTGGCGGTGGAGTGGTGGGTGACCTTGGCGGTCTTTCGGCATCGCTCTATCTGCGTGGAGTGAAGTATGTGCAGGTGCCGACAACACTGCTCGCAGCGGTGGACAGCTCGGTAGGCGGAAAGACTGCCATTGACATTCCTGCAGGAAAGAATCTTGTGGGCAGTTTCTACCAGCCCTCACTCGTATGCTGTGACACGGCTCTTATGGATACCCTCCCAAAAGATATATACCGTGACGGTTGTGCCGAGGTGATAAAATACGGCATGATTCTTGATGCGGAGCTTTATAAAACCCTGCATACTATTCCTTTTGACCGCGAAGCGGTTGTGGCACGTTGCGTGGAAATCAAGCGCGACGTTGTGCAGCAGGATGAGTTTGACAACGGCATACGCGGTCTGCTCAACTTCGGACACACATTCGGGCACGCTATCGAGAAACTGAGCAATTTCGGTGTCTCTCACGGTGAGGCTGTGGCAAAGGGTATGGTGATTGCCGCGCGCATGGCTCCTCTGTGTGGTCTGTGCGATGTCGCCGATGAACTGACGGCACTACTTGTGGAGTATGGCTCTGACATAGCTTGCCCTTATAGCGCAAACGAGGTCTATGACGCCTTGCTGTCGGACAAGAAACGCCGAGGAGGAAAAATCTCCGTGGTGCTGCCCCGTTCTGTGGGTGACTGCACACTTGTTGATATGCCGGTGGAGGAGTTGAAGGAATTATTGCAGAAAGTGATATGATGCGTTGTTGTCATATCGAACGCATGTGAGATATCCCGAAAGATTTTTTGAGATCCCTCACACAAGGTTGACTTTGGCCCCTACGGGCGTCGATCTTCGATTCGGGATGACATAAACACCTTAATTCAGTATATATGGAAATAAAAGTTCACGGAACATTGAAAGGCGAGGTTACGCCGCCACCGTCAAAGTCACAGGCGCACCGTCTGCTCATCTGTGCAGCGTTGTCCGTTGAGCCCTGTTCCATTGTGTGCAACAGTGTGAACGATGACATCATGGCAACAATGCGTTGTCTCAATGCCCTTGGAGCAAGAATTACCTTTTCATCGGGTGTCTTTGATGTGCAGCCGATAGAACTTGTAAAAGGCGGAACGCTCGATTGCGGTGAAAGCGGTTCTACACTCCGTTTCCTTATGTCTGTTGCTGCTGTGCTTGGTGCCGATGCCACATTCACCGGTGCCGGCAAGCTTCCGCAGCGTCCCATGGGTGCCCTCACCGATGTGCTTGCCGCACACGGGATGGCTTTTGAGCGCCACACCTCCGATGAACTGCCGGTAACGTGTAGCGGAACATTGCAGGGCGGTAAGTTCACACTTCCGGGGAATGTCTCCTCGCAGTATCTCACAGGCCTGCTCTTTGCTCTGCCTTTGGCTACAGTGGACAGCGAGATTGAGGTTACAGGAGGCCTTACAAGCGCCTCATACATCGATATGACAATTGATGCCTTGCGCACGGCAGGAATATCTGTGGAGCGCAGGAACAATATATTCACCATAAAAGGCAACCAGCAGTACCGCATGCCGGAGCGCCTGGTTGTGGAGGGTGACTGGTCGTCGGCTGCCTTCTGGGTGGTTGCCGGTGTCATTGGCAAGCAGCCTGTGACAGTGTGCGGCATGAACAATGAGTCGCTCCAGGGCGACAGTGCTATTGTAGACCATCTGCGCAGCATGGGTGCCTTTATAACTGTTGAAGATGACAGGGTTGCAGCAGTGCCCTCGCACCTCTTCGGTGCAGAGCTTGACTGCATGGACACCCCAGACCTTGTGCCCATACTCTCTGTTGCTGCGGCTGTGGCACAGGGTACAACGACATTCATCAATGTGGGGCGTCTGCGCTTCAAGGAGAGCGACCGTCTTGCTGCAATGAAGAGTGTGCTTGCCTCGTTCGGTATCACTTCTTCTGTCGGTGAAGATACCTTTACCGTGTATGGTGGCGAGCCTGTTGCACTCACCCCCGTAGAGAGCTTCGGCGACCACCGCATAGCAATGTCGGCAGCAATACTCTCGACAGTTGCAAAAGAGATAACGACGATAAACGGCTCGGGTTGCGTGGCAAAGTCCTACCCCTCATTCTTTGAGGATTTTGCAGTGCTGGGTGGGGCTTTGGAATAGTGGTATTTGTTTGCAATGTCATTGGCGAGTTTTTCTAATCGCATCCCACGCGGCATCACTTGCGCGATACTTCGCGTGACTATTGCTGAAAAACTCACCGATAACAAAACTCTGTTTTGTCATTTCGAGCGAATGCGAGAAATCTCAAAAAAATAAAAAGTATTATGGTAAATGTTCATCAGTATTGGGTATACATTATGTCAAATAAAGCACGTACAGTTTTATATGTTGGCATAACTAATGATCTTTACCGTAGATATATAGAACACAAAGAAGAAAAAATAGAAGGTTTTACACAAAAATACAGATGCCATGATTTGCTTTATTATGAGGAATATAATGTAGTGGATGATGCGATTGCTCGTGAAAAGGAGAAAAAGGCATGGCGAAGAGAAAAGAAAGAGAAACTTATTGCAACAATGAATCCGGAAAAGAGAAATTTAGCAATTGATTTAGAGTGGATATGAATGTTATGAGATCCCTCGTCGCTTCGCTCTGTCGGGATGACAAATACGCGTTTTTCGCTGTAAATGTCATTTCGAGCGAATGCGAGAAATCTCAAGGATAAAGAAAGAATATAATAACAATAATAAAAACTACAAATTATGGACTTGGATAAACTACGTCAGGAAATAGATGAGATTGATACCCAGATGTGCGACCTCTTTGCACGCCGCATGCAGGTGGTGTCAGGTATAGGAAAATACAAGAAAGAGAACAATCTTCCCGTTTATCACCCGTCGCGTGCACGTACGGTTCTGCATAATGTGTCAAAGCGCCTCGGCCCAGAATTCGAGGGTTACGGCCGTACACTCTACCGCACGATATTCGACCTCAGCGAGTCATATGAGACACGTATGCTCTCCGAGGGCAGTGAGTTCTTCAACTACTTCAAGAACATTGCTTCTGTACCTCCACAGCCGTTCCCCAAGCGTGCGTCGGTTGCCTGTGCCGGTTGCGAAGGCTCATACGCACATCTTGCGTCAGAGCGTCTTTTCGACCTCCCGGAAATCATGTATATGAGCAATTTCGAGGGCGTCTTCAAGGCTGTCAACAGTGGTCTCTGCGAATTCGGTGTCCTTCCCATAGAGAACTCTCTTGCCGGTTCGGTAAATGCCATTTATGACCTTTTATCAGAGTATAACGTGAGCATCGTACGTGCGGTACGCCTGAAAGTGGACCACGCTATCCTTGGCGTTCCCGGTGCAAAGCTCGAGGATATCCGCGAAATCTATTCACATCAGCAGGCGATCAACCAGTGCTCTGAGTTTTTGGGTACATTGAAGAACGTGCGTGTAATCGCTTGTGAGAACACAGCCGAGGCTGCCCGTATGGTAGCTCAAGGCGGTGACCCCACCAAGGCATCACTCTCTTCTCGCCTTTGTGCCGAGCTCTACCAGATGCAGGTTATAAAGTCATCCGTGCAGAACCGCGACAACAACTACACACGCTTCATCTGCATTGCCAAAGAGCCAAAAATATATTCAGGCGCCGACCGCACCAGTGTGATGATAAACATCCCCAACCGTCCGGGAACCCTCTTCCGCATAATGTCGCGATTCAATGCAACAGGTGTCAACCTTGTCAAACTCGAGAGCCGCCAAATCCCTGAGCGCGAGTTCGAGTACCGCTTCTACTTTGACATCGAGGCATCCGTCTACAGCGACGAGTTCCTTTCTCTCATGTGTGAGCTTCATGAGTGCGGGGAGCAGTTCAGGTATTTTGGTACTTATGCCGAAATAATATAATTATTATCTAAATTGGCGATGGCTGTGTTACGCTATGTTTTGAAAAAGGTCATTTAGGTCTACTAAACTCCCTTTTTCAAAACCGTCGCAAGCCTTGCCCTCCCCAATTTATATTAATAATTATGCAGTTGTGCTTAAAAGCGCGATAACTGTGTTGTTGTGGCTGATTGGGTAATCCTCATTTACGTTTAGTAAACTCCGGTTTCCCAACAGCCACAAGATGTGCCTTCAGCGAGCCTTGGCTGCACTCACGGTAAAACATCAAAGTGAACTTTGTGTTTAGCTCGTTTGTGCAATCCTTGCACTCGCTGTTTTTATGCTAACTTCAATGAAGTGCAGGGAGAATTCCACCAGCACAGGTAATTCCAATAAACACCGGCACCGTTAAAAATCCAGCTCATGGCCGCTTGTTTGCAGGCCATTGT
>CALCYA010000045.1 GCA_937906165.1 uncultured Bacteroidales bacterium
TTGCAACCGATGAGATTGACTTGCCAAAGAATGTAGAGCAAACTATTGACATATCATTGCAACCGGCAGGGGTATACAGAATCCTGTTGGAGATTTGTGGAGAATGTTTTATTGGAGAGTTTATAAAAAATGATTAGATACGCATTCAATAACCTGTTAATTATAATATTATGAAGAAACTACTATTTTTATTTATCTCATTCGTCGCATTCTGTTCATGCGACAATGAAGAGTTTGACTTTACAGCACCGGTCGAGGCGCAAAGCGAAATTGCCGTTGACAGCTTTTATGTAAGTTTTGAGGAGGCTCTCGCACAAGCCGAGAAGATGCTTGCCGGCACAACCACCACCCGTGCATCGGCTACTAAAAGAAAGGTGGCGAACCACCACGAATATGTAGCAAACAGGAGCACACGCGCTACAGGCGATGATGTTGAGGTACGATTCCACGTAATAAACTTTGAGGACAACCAAGGCTTTGCCTTAGTATCTGCCGACAGCAGGACAACACCTGTATATGCTTATTCCGAGACAGGAAACCTTGACATCGAGGATGCCACCGAAAATACCGGCTTTGGAGATTTCATGGATGCAGCCACAGAGTATTATATCGCAGAGGCAGAATTGACAGACCCAGATAATCCGCTCCTGCCAACCGACCCTAATAACCGGACACTGCCAATCACACCAGTACCAACAAACCCAATCCTACAATTACCAATAGTTGAATTGGATGGAGAACGCTACTATATTAGCGGAGAAGATATAGAACTACAAAACCCAGGCGGCGTTTTAGTTGATGTTGAGTGGAATCAATGTTGGCCATATAATTACTATTGTGATTATAATGATAATGCAAATCTTTATTATGGTTATCGTGACGCAGCAGGTTGTGGCCCTGTTGCTGCAGGTCAGATAATGTCATATTTCCGCCATCCAGCATCACATAATGGAGAGGTTTTTGATTGGGATTTAATATTATCACTTCCCTATTATTATGAACTATATTCATCTTATGAAAGATGTTCAGCTGGAGCTAAGGCGACAGCAAAGTTACTAAAGGAAATTGGCGTATGTGCAGATGTGCAATATGACACCATAAGTGGAATGCCTTTGGATAAGACAGATGACATGTTTAGAGATTTTGGCTATCTTTGTGAGGGACCGTCTAGTTTCACTTCAGAAAGAGTGAAATCATCCTTAAATATATATGGCCCCGTATATATGGTAGGAACTAAAAGCGGGAGCGCCCATGCCTGGGTTATTGACTCATACAAACAGATGAAAACAGTAACTACATACTACCACAGCTATGAACCTTATGCCGTAGCATTTACCACTACTACAATGTATGAAGTATATTATCACTGCAATTGGGGACATGGGCCAAGTAGTAGCCAAAACATGTGGCTTTTGGATGTATTTGACGGATACAGCAGCAACAAAAGAATTATTTATAACATAAGACCAAACATCTAAGACAATCTTTTATTTGCAACATCTAAAAAGTTTCTATTATGAAAAAGTTTTATTCTTTGTTTATTCCGCTTTT
>CALCYA010000046.1 GCA_937906165.1 uncultured Bacteroidales bacterium
AAGTATTGGTAATACAATAATTACCATTGATAATTGACACAAATTCCTCCAGCGACACCGTCGCTGGAGGAATTTGTGTTGTATGGGACCATTTAATGTCAATTATTGTGGAACTGCATGTGAAGACAATCTTTATTTACACAAAATTATGGATAGTCCCTATAAGTTTATGCAGACGAAAGAAAATTATCATCATTATCTTTTCGTCTGCATTTCTTTTTGTACCTTTGTTCCATCAAGAGTTATCACATTGAAGCATATCAATGAAGAACTCAGAAATACGAACGGTTGCTATCTCGTTACCCAATTTCCATGCAACCCGAATAACCGTTTAATTCTAAGATAATTGCAAATTCTGCGATTTTTTCCAATAAAAAGCAATCGTTATGAAAACATTTTCTTTAATAGTGTGTATGGTCATGTCATTTTCTATGACACTGATGGCACAGAATCCGTTTAAAACCGAAGGTGATGTAATTATTGACTTCAATATATCTCCCAATGGCAAAATGATGGTCTATAAGGAACGGACTGCTGATGGTGCCATAAATATAAAGTTCAAGGAGTTGAAAACAGGTAAAGTTTCTTCGCTCATCAGTATGAAACTAAAATGGAGTGATATGAAGGAAATTTATTCAGGAGTAGATTTTCTTACGAACAATGAAATAATCTACGCTAAGGGCGAGAAAATGGTTTCATTCAACCTCAAGAACAAGAAAAGAAGAGATTTGGCTCAACTTCCGGACATCTTAGGCTATATCAAAGCATTGGATAATGGTAAGGGTGTTTATTTTACTGATGATCTAAAGCTTTATTATTTGTCAATAAAAGAAAGACGTGTTTCAGAAATCAATAAAATAGGCCTTGGGGTATTGTCTATGAGTGTTGACGAAGATGATCGTCTTTTATATACAATAGGAAAGCAAGTGTTCTGCTTGGATAAAGCAGGCAATGAAGTGGAGGAGATTACTTCTGAAATAGCTAAACTCGTAGTCAACCCCTACTTGATTGAAGCGACTGGCTCTAAAAACAGTTTTATTGTTGCAGGCAAGGAAGGTATATTCAAAGTTGATATATCCAAAGGCCAATCCATAAAACTAACAGACAATGAGAAAGAGAATCCGGTAACAAAGATACGTTTGACACCTAATGGCAAGATTCTCTATTATCAGAGGAATCTTGACTATAATAAAATAAGTGCGTTGGAATTATAGATACACACATCAGTAGTTCAAGAACAGCAGATACTCTCCTTCGGCGTTTATGGTAAAGCTCTCTCCTGTGCACTCATTGAGGGTGCCTTGCCACCAGTTGGTGAAGTCGTAGATGGGGTAGAGCAGGCCTTCGGAGCTGAGCTCCTTGGCGGTGAAGTTGAATATTGACACTTGCTGTCCTTTACGGCATTTGAGGATGGTGTTGCCGTTGCAGGGGATGAACACGCCATGGTCGGTGAAGGAGCGCACGTGGGCCCCTGCGCGGGCGTACTCTATGAGCAGGCTGATGTTGCCTAAGGTGTGGTCCTCGCGGCGGCCGGTAGCACCCACAATGGCAATGTGCTTCATCCCTCTCTCCATCAGGTAACGCACGGCTTTTGTCTGGTCGTTTGTCTCCTGTTCGGCAATGCAGTGTAATATGGCTGCGTACTTGGCGCGGTTGAAGGCGCTTATGGAGTCGCCGTCGCCCACAATGGCGTGGGGTACGCGGCCGGTGGCTATGTAGCGGTCGGCAGCGCCGTCGCAACACACCACGTAGGGCGCATTGTGCAGCACTTCAAGCGGCTGTGGGGCTGTGGGGTAGTCGCCTCCGGCAACCACTACGGCATCGAACGGTATATCGTAAATATCACTCATTGGGCATCATCCTTTTCCATTTGTAGTAGCCAAAGATAGCGATTATGGCGTAAACGGCATAGAGTACGGCGGTAAAATAAAGCTCTTTATATACATAAAGGGCACTGCTGGCTACATCGACGATGCACCATACCCACCACTGCTCGACATACTTGCGGGCGAGCATCCACATTCCTACAATGCTCAGCGCGGTGGTGAACGAGTCAGCCCAGGGTACGGTGCTGTCGGTGTAGTTTATAAGCAGCCATGCTATGGCTATCTGGGCTATCAGGTAGGCTACAGCAATCTTTGCCCACGCTCCGCGTGGGGTGTAGCTTATGGGCAGCTCCTGCTCTGTGGTTTTCTTCTTGCCTGTGAGGGTGAATCCTGTCTTCCACGCGAACCAGCCGTAGAGGGCTATGAGCAGGTAGTATATGTTTATGCCGAAGTCGGCATAGAGGCCTGCATCGTAGTATACGAATATGTATATCGCAGGCATGATGATGCCTGCTACCCACAGGTAGATGTTCGCGCGGTATTCCAACCACAGATAGATGATTCCTGTAATGACTCCTAATAGTTCAAGCATGGCGGTGTTGTGTGTGTTCCGTTATAATTCAATATTCACATGTCCCATGAAGTGTATTCCGGCCTGCGCGGCGTAGCCTGCATAGTTGTAGCGGTGGCGGGTGCCGTCGGCATCGGTGTAGTAACCGCTGCCGGCATAGCCGTTGTTCTCGTACTCTTCGTCGAAGAGGTTGTATATTGTCACTCCTGCGGTGATGCTCTTGGTGTGAGGCAACTTGAAGGTGTATGCCAGGCGCAGGTTGCTCACGAAGTAGGCATCGAGGCGGTGCTCTTCCTGGTCGCTGTTGCTCATGTACTGTTTGCCTACATACTGTGACTGCAACGATGCCTCAAGACCGTGCCAGCTGTAGGCAAAGGTGTTGCTGGCGATGATGTCGGGCGAGAAGGAGAGGCGTGTCTCGCCGTGGTTTATCTCCCAACGCTCGTAGGTGTCATCGTCGTACAGCACCTCGGTGAACTCCTTGATGCGGTTGCGGCTGAAGGTGGCATTGGCATCCCAACGGAAGCCGCAGGGGAGTGTTATGCCTGCCATGAGCTCTATGCCGGCGCGGTAGCTGCGCGGTATATTGGCTGCCAAGGGTTCGCCAATCTCGTTGAGCTCGCCTGTGAGTACCAACTGGTCCTTGTAGTCCATGAAATAGATGTTGGCACCGGCGTGCAGCCAACGGTTGCCGAAGGTGTAACCCAGCTCATAGTCAATGAGGCGTTCGGCTGTGGGGCGCTCGTGGAGCTTGCCGTCGGTGTAGTTGTTGCGGGTGGGCTCCTTGTGTGCCACGGCTACCGATGCAAAGAGACGGTTGTTCCTGTCTATCTGCCATGACAATCCTGCCTTGGGGTTGAAAAAGCTGAACTCCTCGTCAATGGCAAGCTGTTGCAGCGCACCTGTGGCGTCGTTCCACTTGTCGTTGTGTCCGTCTATCTTGTAACGTATGTAACGGTACTGCATGTCGGCATATAGGTTGAGGCCGTCAGCGATGCGGTAGTCACCCTTGAGGTAGATGTTGGCATCGTTCTTGGCACCGTTGTTGCGGTAGTACTCATGGTCGGGGGTGAGCTCTCCTATGTACTCCTTTACCCACAGCACCTTGCCGAAATGCTTGCCGAAGTAACGGTTTGCAGCTCCACCCAACGAGGCGCTGAGCCTGTCGTCCTTGTAGTTCAGTGAGAATACCGCTCCGCCAAAGTGGTTGTCCATGGCTTTCTTGCGCACGAGGTCGCTCTTCTTCACCTCGCTGCCGTCAATGGTGAAGGGCTGCAGGGCATACTCCACAAGCTTGCGTCCGCTCTTGTACTCCTGATAGTATCCGTCGCCCTTGGTGTAGTGCGCTCCTGCATTGAGGCTCCAGCGGTTGTCGAAATGGTGGTCTACAAGCAACTGGTAGTTCTGCTGACGGTAGTTGTCGGTCTGGTTGTCATAGTAGTGCGCCTTGCCGTCGGCGTCGGTGTACATGTATCCGCAGCTGTTGTAACGGCGGCCGTACTGCTGCATCTCCTCCTTGCTTGCATAGTTCCATGCATGGTATGTCTCTTCTTCGCCGGCAAATGTTATAAGGCGCACGCTGGTGTTGTTGCCGTAGTAGGCGCCTTGCAGATAGTATGATTGCAGGCTTGTGCTTGCCCGGTCAATGTAACCGTCGCTGCCTATGTCCGACAGCCTCAGGTCAACGGCCCAATGGTCGCGTATGATGCCTGTTCCTGCACGCAGGGTCTCCTTGTGTGTTCCGAACGAGCCTGCCGAGCCGCTGAAGCCGGCGTAAGGCTGTGTGTTGAAGGCGCTCGTCTGCATGTTGATGCTTGCGCCGAAGGCTCCTGCACCGTTGGTGGATGTTCCCACGCCACGTTGTATCTGTATGTCGTTCACTGATGATGCAAGGTCGGGGAGGTTTACCCAGAATACGTTGTGGCTCTCGGCATCATTCACCGGTATGCCGTTGGCTGTGACGTTGATGCGTGTGCCGTCGGTGCCGCGTATGCGCAGGCTGGTGTAGCCTATTCCTGCTCCGGCGTCGCTGGTGGCGACAGCACTCGGGGTCATCGATACAAGGTAGGGAAGGTCTACTCCCGTGTTGCCCTTGTTGAGTTCCTCACGGCCTATGTTGGTATAGGCTACGGGCGTTGTCTTTGTCGCGCGTATCGACATTATCTCCACTTCCTGCAGGTTTGTGTGCAGGCTGTCACTCTCTGCCTCCTGTGCGAATAGCGCGGAGGGTAGGGCTGCCGCAATGAGGCAACCGAGCAATGTTCTTCTTTTCATTGCAATTCCAATAATTTGTGGAGCAGGGTAGTATGTAAAAAAAAGAAATCCTCCATGCTCCGTGGTTAAACAGAAAATGGGGATTTTCCTGTACGCTTATACTATTGGAATGTGATATAAGCTCCTCCCTACGCCGGCATTACCCGGATCAGGTTCTTGGGTATGATCTCAGCCTCTGTACCGCAAGCACTGCCTATTGGTGTCGTGTGACTCCTCGTTGGCACGCCTTGCTGACAAGTTTAGGCACCCCGTTGTTGAAATCTGCCGCGAAGGTAGTAAAAGGAAATAAAAAACAAAAATTTTTTAGTAATAATATAGATGTTGTCCAAAACGTATCATGTCATTCTATATTTGC
>CALCYA010000047.1 GCA_937906165.1 uncultured Bacteroidales bacterium
CCAATACTCGCATGGCAAATTTTTCCGTGTGCCGGGCTTTTTGGTCCTTTTGGGCACCAAAAGGACATGATAGAACGACTACAAAAGAATATATGACAACTGATTAAGGGTAAGTTGTATAAAAGAATACAAGATGGATTATTTGTTACATTTTACTAATCATAATAAGATATTGTAATGCCCCTAAACTTTTACAAATATTCTATTTTAAACTACAACTTTTTCACATTACTCTTTTTTAGCACACCGGACTTTGACAATAGCAAGAATTGAGCTATTTTTGTTATTTGCAAATAATATACATTTCAGAAACCAGAACAGCTTCTACAATAATCAAGTCTAAAATGAGAACCAGAAGACTATACACACTATCACTGCTGCTTGCAACGGCACTTTCTTTCTTGTCGTGCGGTGAGGACCGCACATACGAGTATCTCGAGAAGACCGCCGAGAACCAGTGGATATTCTCAAAGATGAGCGAGGAGTATCTGTGGGCGGATGGCCTCAAGAGCCCCGAGCGCAACGAATTCTTTGCCACTCCGTCAAAATTCTTCACCTCACTGTTGGCGAAGGGTGACAAGACATCATTCTTCAGTGACTCCACAGCCACAACCTCGTACGGCATGAAATTCGCACTTATGCGTGATCCGTTGGGGGAGAAGATGAGCCGATACTTTGCACTTGTGCTCTTTGTAGAGCCAGGTTCTCCGGCTGCATCGGCAGGCCTTGAGCGCGGAATGTGGATATCATCAATAAACGGCAAGCCCCTTTCCGCATCGAGCGGCAAACAGCTCACAGAGGGCGAGACGCTGAATGTAGAGACGCAGGATATCGAGTTCGACGACGTGGAGAGCAAATATGTGTGGTCTGCAGGCAAGGCATTCACGTTGCAGCCGTCAACAGACATCACCGACCGCGCGCTTCTGCTTGACACTGTATACAATGTCCGTTCGAACAAGGTAGGATATATCCTCTGCAACAATCTCAATGGCTCTGCGCTCGCCGATGAATTCCAGACCGTGGCCCTTGATTTTCTTGCGGAGAATGTAACTGACATTGTGCTTGACATGCGCTACTGCAACGGCGGTTCAATTGAGAATGCAGCAGAGATTGCAGCCATCTTTGTACCCGCATCGCTTACGGGAACACCATTTGCAACCCTCAACGGAAAAGAAGAAGAGGCATACGGCTACCCTGCTCCATTGACGAACCTCAGCGACAAGAAACTGTATATAATCACAGGCAACGACACCAGAGGCATGGCAGAACTTTTCATCGCTTCGGTCAATGCTTCACGTGGCATGTATGAGGTGCTGACGATAGGTGAGCGCACGGCCGGCTCAAACCTCATGACACGCGAGTTCGAGTCACCATACTCTTTCAGCATAAACCCGGCTGTAGCTATCATGGCTTCATCCAACGGTGCAGAACTGACAGCAGAAGGCATAACTCCGGACTATCCTCTTGACGAACTTGAAGAGGTAGAGCACATATACCCTTTGGGCAACGAAAGGGAATATATACTGCGCAATGTGGAGTATCTTATTGTTAACGGTACCATGCCGCAGTAAGATAAGGACAAGTATTACACCAAGCACTGTCGTCGCAAATGACGGCAGTGCTTTTTTTATATCTATTCACCTACTGAAACAAAAAATTATGAACATACTGCGCGGTTGCGGTGTTATTTCACCAAATAACCCCAAAATCAAATTCAAATGAAAAAGATTCTTCTATTCACAGCAACCGCGACGACACTGCTATTCTCGTCGTGTAACTCTTGCGGCAACAAAGCCCCTCAAGGAGTAATAATTGAGAGTGACAGCATCTACATGGTCAATGACTCTACCATTGCCGACAAGCAGACCTTCATATTCGAAGGACAATCGCCCATGAACGGCAACTCTATTGCCGATGTAATGCTCGCAATCAGCACCATCAACCTGAACAGCGACGGTACCTACAGCATCACAACCGATTATGTTGATGAAGGAGTGGCAACCCAGAACGACCAGGGAGAGGCAGTCATCATTACTGGCAACGACAGCACAATGACTGTCATTGAGCTCGTTTCGGCCAATAAGAATCCGACTGTCAGCTTCATGATGATGCAGGACAGTTCACTTGTGAAAGTCGGCAACAACGGCAAGCCGGTGAGCAATGACCCCGCACACAAGCTTAACCTCAAAAAGAACAATTAACCTAAAATTTTACTGATATGAAAAAGCTATCGACCATCATGCTTGCTGCAGCGTGCATAGTTCTTGCATCGTGCCAGAAAGACCCTGACACAGACAAGCTGGACAACCACTACCTTGTCTACACCAATTATGACAGCGGTACCGACTTTGCTGCCATTGAGAGTTTCTATGTCATCGACAGCATCCTCATCATAGGCAACAGCGAGAAACCCACCTATTGGAACAACAACAATTCGCAGCAGATAGTGAATGCTTACAGTGACAAGCTCGAAGGATGCGGCTACCTGCAGACCGAGACTGCCGAGGAAGCCGATGTCATACTTCAGCTCAGCTACATCAACAACACCTATTACTTCACATCTTTCGGTCCCGGACCATGGTGGAACGCCTATCCCGGCTACTGGAACTGGGGCGGCTGGGGCTGGTACTATCCCTACACGTTCAGCTACAGCTACAGCACCGGTTCAATCATCGGTGAACTTGTGAACACCAATGCCCCTACCCCGCAGAACGACAAGCTGACAGTAATATGGAACTCATATATCTGTGGCCTGCTCAACGGCAACAACCTGAGTCTGTCGCGTACCATGGAGGCTATAAACCAGGCATTCGTACAGTCGCCATACTTGAAGAAATAGGATGTAGAACTTCAAAAACAGTACAATTATGAAAACTATAACCAGACTATCATCAATAATGCTCCTTGTCTGCGTGCTTGCCATCCCGTCAAAGAGCAAGGCACAGATATCGCTTGACAGTTATTACAACATCGACTGGCAGTTCAACATCCCACTGGGCAACAGTTTTTCCAATGGTGCCAGCGGCTGGGGTATGAACTTTGAGGGCGGATATTATGTTACTCCGCAGATTGCCGTTGGTGCGTTCCTGAACTTCCACAGCAACAACGAGTATTTCTCGCGCAGGACACTGCATCTTGACAAGACCCTGTCGCTGAACACCGACCAGCAGCACCAGATGTTCACACTGCCCTTCGGACTGCTCGCACGCTACAGGTTTATAGAGGCCGACCTGCAGCCGTATGTGGGAATGAAGCTCGGAATGTGCTATGCGGAGTTCAACAACTATTATTACATTTTCCTGAAGAGTCAGGACCGTTGGGGATTCTATATGTCACCCGAGGTAGGTTTCAACTGGTATCCTTGGGCCAACAGCATAGGCTTCCACTTTGCACTCTACTACAGCTTTGCCACAAACAAGTGCAACATCATGACCTACTCCGAGGATATCATCAACTGCCTTGGATTCAGGTTAGGTCTGGCATTCTGACAAGGCTTAAATAACCGGAGTTCGACATAAACTCAACCAAATTGCGGAACTGTCATCCCGACAGAGCGAAGCGACGAAATCCGGAGGGTTCGACAATACTGCGATTAAGCAAGCGAGATACAAGTTTACTTTAATCTCACTGCGAGCGAAAGCAGGTTCAACGAAGTTAATGCCGACAGCGAATGGTCGCACGTAGCATGGGCAATGCTCATGCCGTGCGGGTCGCGAAAAGGCGGCATTGTCAAAGGATCTCAAGCAATGCTAATACAGAGATTTCTCACATACGTTCGAAATGACAAATACGCGGACTTGTCATCCCGACAGAGCGAAGCGACGAGGGATCTCAAAATATCGCGAAATAAGAGATCTCTCACATTGACTTTAGCCCCTTCGGGCGTCGACCGTTGGTTCGCTCGAGATGACAAATACGCTAAATTGCAGTACTAATTGTTATATCGAACTCACGTTAAATAACGAGAGGCTCCAGCATTGATTATATGCGGGAGCTTCTTTGTATATTCTGATACCTATTTGTCACAATCCATGAGTGCAGGATTGTATATTCTTGTAATAAACGGGCGCGTCTTGCCATTTAGCGCATGTGTCAAGACCTCCTCCAGTCCGGGTGCCCCTTCAAATTTTTTACACATATATTGCACCTGTCCGAACAGCCCTATTTCACGAAAGAGTTCGGCTTTCAGACTAATAGGCACCATTTCATTGTCATATCTCTGCATCGCCATTGCGGCATTGATAAAACAGTTCAGTTCCTTAAGCGACGGTTCCGGACTATCATATTCTCGGCGGTATTGATCATTGAAACTATGGATAATGTTCTTCAATAAAAGAAAGCGTGTAGAGCTGTCAAGCGTGCCGTCCTCTTCCATCTGGGCATAGGCATCGGCAAACTCGAGCACGCCCAACTCGGGATTGCAGGCGTTGCCCTCATCCTCAGCCCCACTTTCGTCCTCACACATATTGACCGGTATATATTTACCGGTTACACGGGACAATTTGACTGCCGGTTTAAGATAACTGAAACACAGACCTGTAACACCGCCGTCCGACCATTCTCTTATCTGTGACATCGTCATTCTTCTAAGCTTGCGCATACCCTCAAGTTCATAGCTGAAATCATCCATAATAGTATATCATTTGATTGTTACATATATAAGACCAATAAAAAGGCATAATATCACTTTATAAATCTAATATTTAATACATTTTAACCGTAAAATCGCCGTTTAGTCCTTTTTGGCACAAGTAATAAACAAAAAGAGGACGACAATCAATGTCGCCCTCTTCAAGTAGAAATGATTAAAAAATCACCTTAAAATTGCAAGCTTAAAGCAGATGTTACTCTGCGGGTGTCATACTTACCTCGATGAAATTACCCTGGTCAAGGATATACTTTGCAAGCAGGCGGATATCCTCTGCTGTGATGCCTTTTACAAGCTCCTCATATCCGCTATAGTTGTCCTCGCCATCGAAGTAGTAGCTGTAGAGCCAGTTCATCCATGCGCCGTTCTTCTTCTGGCTCTCCTCGAATGACTTGAGCATATAGCTGCGGACCTTCTCGACATGCTCGGCAACAGGGCCCTGTGCAGCAATCTTCTCAAACTCACGTACTATGATTGCCGCAAGTTCCTCGCGACGCTCGGGCGACATTTTGAAGTTCACAAGCAGAGAGTACTCACCCTCGGGATATTTTGAGATAGAACCGCGTACACCAACACCGTATGTACCGCCCTCCTTCTCACGCACCTCCTCGGTGTAGACAATGTTCAGCACCTGGTTCAGGAAGCTCATGACAATGCGGTTCTTACTTGATGGGTCAATCTTACCGGCATAGATGATGTTCTCTGTACCAGTAGGATTCTCCATCTTGTTCTTGAAGTTATTGCGGTAGACACCTGTGCGTGTCTCTACAGTAGTCTTCTCAATCTTCTCTACACGGCCGTTGCAAGGCAGTGCACCGATATAACGCTCGACAAGAGGCTTGATAGCATCAAGGTCAACATTACCTACAATAAAGAACTGGTAGCCTGTAGCATCGCTTGTGCGCTCTTTGTAAATCTCAAGCACCCTGTCATAATCCACGGCATCCACATCGGCAGCTACAAACGGCTTCACGCGTGGGTGGTTGCCATACAGAGCAACAACCATAGTATCATTGAGTGCCGTATTGGGGTTGAGGTTTCTGTCCTTGAGGTTATTGCGCATACGCGTGGTGTATGACTCAAATGCCTGCTCGTCTTTGCGTGGAGAGGTATACTTCAGATATAGCAGCTGGAACATCTCCTCGGCATCCTTTGGAGAACAGCCGGCACTGATGATGTCATATATTGCGCTTGTACCCACGCTTGCAGATGCTGTGCAGCCTGCAAGCTTCTTGCTCAGCTGGGTAGCGTCAAAAGCGCCGAAACCGCCTATGCTTGACAATGCAGAAAGCATACCGATGTTCACCCTCTCGCTGTCGGGATAACGGTTTGTACCTCCGACCTTGTAACCGCTGAGGTTAATTGCATCGGCCTGGAAATCAGTAGGCTTTACAATGACCTTGATACCGTTGGAGAGGGTCCACACTGTTGAGCCCCACTTGCCTTCCTCGGTCTTCACAACCTTGCCGCCGGCAGGAATCTCTGCAAGCAGAGGTGCATCGACAGCGTTGTCCTCGTATGCCGAAATCCTTGCATTGCCAACCATCTTCAGAAGCATCTCGATGTCATTCTTGCCGGGATATGTAGCACCCTCACGCTCGGGGGCGAAAGAAACGGCCACACGGTTATCCTCGCGGTGCAATGACGGGAGAACCTCATTTATCTCGTCGAGTGTAAGAGAGTTTATGATATCGAGTGTCAGTTCATACTCTTTCTCGGGAGCCATCATATCAACCTCATCAAGGAAGTGACGGATGCAGTTCTGTACATAGTAGTCGTTGGTGCGCTTGTCACGCTCGGCATACCAGCTCTCTGTACCTGCAATCATACGCTCTTTCAGACGGTCGAACTCAGGCTGTGTAAAGCCGAAACGACGAGCACGCTCAACTTCAGTAAACACCATAGGAATTGCCTCGAGAATCTGCTCGGGCTTACACTGCACCATTACCGTAAAGGCTTTCTTTGTTTCTGTGACACCGAAGCCGCTGTAACCTACGCCGGCACGCAGATAAGGTGGATTATCTTTGCTCATAATCTCCGAGAAACGGCTGTTCAACATAGAGATTGCGAATGAACGCTTGGTGTTCTCGCGGATATACTCCTTTGTGTTACGCTGGTCACGGGCAGGAACATCGTGTTTATACATCAGCTGCAGCACATAATTCTGCTGCTCCTTGTCAATCTGCTGTGAGAAAATCATCTCCTTGTTATCATCGACAGGATAGTAGATGCGCTCGGCAGGGTTCTTTACCTTCTTGATTTTCTTGAAGATTTTCTTCACCTTTTTCTCGACCTCATCGACATCGATATCACCGACGATTACGATACCCTGCAAGTCGGGGCGATACCACTTCTCGTAGTAGTCGCGCAGAGCCTGATGAGGGAAGTTGTCCACTACCTCCATTATACCGATGGGGAGACGCTTACCGTAACGGCTGCCGGGGAAGATGTCGGCAAGCATACGCTCCTGCATACGCATCATCGCCGTATTGCGGCCTCTCCACTCCTCGTGTATTACGCCACGCTCCTTGTCTATCTCCTCACCGTCGAGGATAAGACCGTCTGCCCAGTCGTGGAGAATCCACAGACAAGAGTCAATGGCACCCTCTACATTCACGGGCACATTGTTGATGTTATACACAGTCTCATCTATTGCTGTATAAGCATTAAGATCAGCACCGAACTTTACGCCGATACCCTCAAGATAGTTGATGAGCGCTTTGCCGGGGAAGTGTTCTGTGCCGTTGAAGCACATGTGCTCAAGGAAGTGGGCAAGACCACGCTGGTCCTCTTCCTCCTGGATTGAGCCCACCTTCTGGGCAATGTAAAAGTTCACAAGCTTCTCGGGGTTAGCATTGTGACGGATGTAATAGGTGAGGCCATTCTTCAGTTTACCTATCCTGATAGAGGGATCTACCGGAAGCTGCTCACCCTTTTGCGCTGCTACAGGCATTGCCAACACTACAGCAAGCATCAGCAGCATAAACAAACGGATTTTTCTCATAGTTTATAAATTAGATAGTTCTCAAATCTTCTTAACTCTAAACATTCTGCAAATTTAATTAAAAAGGAGCATTGTGTTTCAATTGATGCTGTATAATTATAATATTTTAACGTGAGTTCGATATAAGAATTTATACTAAAATTTAGCGTATTTTGTCATTCCGAACCTTGTGTGAGGAATCTCATTATTCGCGGATTCAGAGATCCCTCGTCGCTACGCTCTGTCGGGATGACAGGTTCGCGATTTGATTTAGCTTATATCGAACTCACGTTATTTTAAGAAGTTGTAGAGATTTCTAAAAGATATCTTATGGAATCTATATCATTTTGTACTTGTATTCTCTCCAATATTCCAAATTGGAAAGTCCTGCAATTATTGACGCCATACTTCAGCGCCGAGAGGTAAAATAATCAGTTATCATATGGAATTTCACATATTTATCACTATCTTCGCAACAAACCGCAAGGATATGCCGCATAATATCCATACCATAAACATTGATTTATATGAAGAGGATTATTGTATTTTTTAGCATGTTGCTGACCGCATTTATTTCAATCAATGCGCAGCATCCGAGAGTCTGCGACTATGTATCACTGAAACATGCCCTCAAAGGAAGAGAGATTGATTTCATGACCCCCGGTCCGTACACGGAAGGGGTCGTTCAAACTGTCGAACATTCAAAAGAAGAAATCAGGATTGGCGTAATAAACGAATACGGCAAAGAGATTGATAGCTTGAATATCATAAATTACAAGAATGATACTGTATACATATATACAGAAAATAGCCTTGTTGAGGAACTGTTTGCTGAAATCAAAACAAACAAGGGTGCATTCCGTATACACAGCCTAAAGGATTCCACCTTGTTTTTCAAGCCAATTGAGATAAATGTACATGTTGATGAAGATACATATTTTGACCCTACTTTTTCGCCAGGCATCTATCCGGAGATTTTCGAGTGGAATGGACTGGAAAAATTGATAAAGGACAAAGCTGGTGAACACACGGCTGACAAGTGGTGTACCTTAACCCGATTGATACTGAATGAATATAGATTGACACATATTGACCGATGGGTATCACGCATATTCATGGGTTCATTGAAACGAGATGCTGAAATATATAAAAAAAATGGCTGGGAAATAAAATTCCCAGCAGAATATGAGATAGTTCATATATATGATACAATCAGCAAAAAGGACAATGATGACTATCTTTGTATAATGTATGAAGATGAGAACATACCACCCACACGGTTCAAAAAAGGGACAAGCTCATTCAACCTTGGTGAATTTTGTGACTACGAAAATTTCTTTTCTAAAAACAAAGTAGTTGGGTATCTGTATAAAGAGCCCAATGAATGTAGCGAGATTATTGTTAAGGTAGATCACTACTACAGAATGGCAATTTATGATATTATCGGACTTTGGTATTATGTCAAATATTCAGACAGTGATGGGAAACAATATCAAGGTTGGACCAAACTAAAAACTCCACCATTTATATTATACCCGACAGAAGAATAATATATAAAGTATTGCAGAGCATTGGATAGGTATGATCTCCCAGACCGATGCCTGAATATTGAGTAATTACACAACCTGCACACAACCTGCAAGCTCTGCAAATTTTGTATCAAGCCCATTTATTACTACCTTTGCCAAGGTAGATATATTATACGTTCATTGCAAAAACCAGAATTTCAGACAGATGATAAGATTCGATTCAGATTACATAGAAGGAGCACATCCTTCAATCCTTGAGGCTCTTGCAGCAAGCAACTTCGAGCAGCACGTGGGCTACGGCTGCGACGACTACTGTGAACGTGCACGCGACATCATACGCTCACATTGCAAGGACAACACTGTGGGCGTGCAGTTCCTTGTAGGCGGGACACAGGCAAACGTAACAGTCATTGATGCGCTGCTGTACAGTTACCAGGGCGTGATATCTGCCGACAGCGGACACATAAACGTACACGAGACCGGCGCACCCGAGGCTACAGGACATAAGGTCATTGCCCTTCCGTCGGCCGACGGCCGTCTGTCGCTCGAGCAGATAAAGGAGTGCTATTTCAACCATTGGAATGACCACTCGCACGAACACACCGTGCAGCCGGGAATGGTATACCTCTCCTGCCCTGCCGAGAACGGGCTCATATACAGCAAGGCCGAGCTTACCGGTATCTCGGAGTTCTGCCACCAGCACGGGCTATACCTCTTTGTCGACGGAGCACGCCTGGGCTACGGTCTGCAGTCGGACGGTTGCGACTTTACCATTGCTGACCTTGCACGCCTGTGCAATGCGTTCTACATAGGTGGCACAAAGGTGGGGGCACTCTTCGGTGAGGCCGTTGTATTCAAGGGTGAGGAGATGCACCGCAGTTTCCGCTATGCCATCAAGCAGCACGGCGGCATGCTTGCCAAAGGACGCCTGTTGGGCATACAGTTCGAGCAGCTGATGAAAGGCGGCGAGGATTGCCTCTACTTCAAGCTGGCACGTCACGCGAACAGCCTTGCTGCAAGAATACGCACAGCATTCGAGAAGAAAGGGATAAGAATGTGGATTCCCTCACAGACAAACATGCAGTTCCCGATACTAACAAAGGAACAGCAGGAGAAGCTAATGCAGAAATATGTTCCAGAGTATTGGTGCAGATACGACGACACTCACGACGTCGTGCGTTTCTGCACAAGCTGGGCAACAAAGGAGGAGAATGTAGAACAGCTGTGCAAGGACATTGAAGAGCTATTGTAACCATGGAGAGCGAGAAGATAGAGAAGGTACTCGGCTACCTGAGAGCGCACGGCCTTGAGCACACACACTACACCCACCCCGAGGCTCCGACAATTGAGATAGCACGCCAGTATTGGCAAAAGGACGGTTCAAAGCATTGCAAGAACCTCTTCTTCCGTAACCACAAAGGCAACCGCCACTATCTTGTGGTGCTTGACTGTGAGCGCGACCTCGACATCCATGACCTTGAGAAACGTCTGCACCAGGGCAAGCTGTCGTTCGCCTCACCGCAGAGAATGGAGAAGTATCTGGGGCTTACACCGGGTTCAGTGTCACCCTTCGGACTTATAAACGACACCGACAACCATGTTCATCTGTTCCTTGACAAGAATCTGCAGAACGAGGCGTCGCTCAGTTTCCACCCCAACGATAACCACGCAACAGTGGTGATATCACAGGAGGAGTTCATGCGATATCTCTCTATTGTGGGTAACAGCTATGAATTCATCGAGTTGTATTGACAACAACAAGAAACGAGAGCCTTATGAAGCTCTCGTTTCTTGTTGTTGTACGATGATTCTAATACGCAAAAGTAAAGAACGATATTATAGGAATGAGCGCAAATGTTCCGAACATGACTATCAGCAACAGATACACATCCGATACAAGATAGCCGCTGGGGGTGTAGTGGTTTGATATCCAGTCGCGACGGGAATTGCGTTTACCATGTTTCTTAATGTAAATGAACAAGCGATACATTCCCCACCCTACAAGAACACCTATCAAAGTACCGGCAAGGATATCACCGGGGTAATGTACTCCAAGGTAAATACGTGTAAAGGCATTCATCGATGCCCACAGGATGAGTGAAAGCGAAAGGGCCCTGTTCTTGATGAGCAGCATCACGAACACCGCAATGCCGAATGAGTTTGCAGCATGACTCGACGTGAAGCCGTAATCCTTTCCGCGCGTCTCGGTCACCACATCTACAATATACATTAGCACGGGGTCGCGTGTAGGGCGCCAACGCTCGAAGAAAGGCTTACAGAATGATGACGAGATACCATCTGTCAATGCAACAACTCCAGCTATGATAAGGAGCAGAAGAAGGAAATCCTTCATGCTGTTGTTCTTTATCAGTACATAAGCCAACATCAAAGCAAGCGGTATCCAGATGGCCATGGAGGTATAAACCTTCATCACTCCGTCCCAGAAAAGGGAATCGCTTCCGTTCAGCGACAGCAAAAGATATTTGTCAATATCCGTCAACGTGCTCAAATCCATAGTATTGTGGTGTTTGTGTTTTAAATGTCATCAAATACGCTCGATATCACCGCTCTTTACCCAGCCTACAGTACCGTCCTCAAGCCTGACCTCTTTCCAGCTCTCTATGGTATCATCGGTAATGGTGACCTTGCGGCCCTCGTGTATCTTGATGAGTGCAGTGCTTGAGCCCGGAGCACTCATCATCGTAACCTCCTCTTTCATTACAATGGCCTGTGACTTGTCAGTGACGAAATCGTGAAGGCTCGCAGCTGCGATATTCGCAAAAAGGCAAATGACAACCGCAATGACGGCTATTGTGAGCCCGGTGCTACGGATGCCTCTTTTCTTTACAATAAGCATAACGGCAATGCCGACAAGTGCAATAATGAATGCTGCTACGGCAATTACTGCCCATGTATCTACGCCAAAAGTATTGATCAAGGCATTGAACCAGGAGACAAGGAACAGTTCGGGTTGCTCTGTCACTTCGTCCTTTATATACTCCTGGGCAAATTCAAGATTGGCCTTGGCATCCTCATCAGTAGGGTCAAGCCTCAATGCACGTTCATAGTTAAGGATAGCCTTTCCTATCTCGTTTGCACGGTAATAGGCATTGCCGAGGTTATAATACAACTGCTTTGTTGCACCTTCCTCCTTAATCAACGCCTCGTAAATGGAAATGGCCTTATCGTAATGTTTCATTTCATAGGCATCGTCTGCGTCACTCTTTGTAACAGCAGCATTTTCCGTTGCCTCAATTGTAATGTCGGCCTGTGTCTCAGCTAAAGCCATAAAGGGCAAGAGCAGGAACAGTAATATATATGATACTCTTTTCATGGTCTTTCTTATTTAATAGAGTTCTCCATCTTGCTTATCACACTCGCGGACATAGTGTATACCTTGTCCATTGCAGCACCTTTGTCTCCTGGAGCATAACGTGCAAACTCGCCCTCATTGAGCAACTCCTTGAAGTTTGCAATAAGCTCTTCGCTGACACCACGTGCAGCAAGTTCATTGGCAATGTTATCCTTTGAAAGCTGTGACACCGGGATACTTAACTTGTCGCTTGTATAACCCCACATAGCCTTGAGAATCTCATCGTAGAACTCATTCACCTTATTCTCCTTCATCAATTTCTTTGCAAGTTTCAAGCGCTTTACAGCAACCTTGTTTGCTTTCTTTGTACGTACCAGCGAAACATTGGCATTTTCGGCAACCTTCTTGCGGTATACAATAAGGAACAAGGCAAGAAGCGCTGCAGGTATCACATACAAAAGGATGTAAAGGTTCGATGTGAAGAAGAACTCACCACTCTTCTGTGGAACATCATTGTCGAACTTTATGTGACGTATATCAGAGGCAAGAACTTTACCTTTCTCTTTATTGACAACAACATTGCCTACAGCTACACCGGATGCCTCCTCACCTTTTGCTACCTTAACCTCAAAAGCCTCGCCTTCTATCGTCTGATACTGTTTTGTCTTGGTATTGAAATATGTGAACTTTGCTCCGGGTATAGTATATGTTCCGTTTGCCTTTGGAGTGATGAGGTATTCATATACTTTCTCACCCTGGAATCCGTTGCTTGTCAAACGGAACTTGTTGTCTATTACAGGGTCATACGACTCAAATTCAACCGGTAACTCCAATACAGGATTACTCATCAGTCGCATGTTACCAGCACCCTTCACTGTCACCTTAAGAGTAAACTCGCTATTGGTCTTCAGGTCAGTACTGCTAATGCTGCTTTTTATCGAGAAGTCACCCACTGCACCCGAAAAATCAGCAGGTCTGCCTTCGGGCAACTTCTCTACATTCAGTTTCAATGAGTTTGAACGCAGATCCTTGTTGACATTCACATATCCCGACGAGAAACCGCTGAACATCATCTCAAACGGGTCCATGCTGCGACGGCTCTGCACTGCCACTACTGCCTCAAAGTCAACTGCAGGAATCACAAGTTCTCCACTCTCTTGCGGGAATAGCACGAACTGGCGCCATACAACAGTGTTGTAGTTACGGCCATTGTAATGCTCAAGTTCAAACTGCTTGCTTTGTGGCAAATCAACCTCCTGGATATTGAATCCCTTCAGTTCCGGTGAAGGATAGCTCAAATTGGTAAGGTTAACAGCTGAATACACCTTATATGTCAACAGCACCGCCTCCTGCTCATATACGTTGCTCTTGCTCAATGTAGCACGCACAAAAAGATCCTGATCGCCAATGTTTGCAGAGTTATTGCTCTGGCGCACACTACCCCTCTGGCCTTGAGCCCCCTGGGGGGTCTGTCCTTCAGGTAAAACCTTTACGGTAAGAGTATTTGAAGTCAGTTCCTTTCCCTCTGCTGTTATTTTTGCAGCCGGGATAGTGAACGTACCCTCCTCTTTTGCCAACAACACATAGGTAAATGTCACACTCACCGATGAGGACTGTTGACCGTTGTAATTGCTGTAGCTGCTTTCCGATGATATACTCGGGCCCATAAGCAGTTCAAAGCCAGGAATTTCACCGATAACCGGCTCCTTGGCATCTGTTGTGTTTACAGTGTAGGTCAACTTGAAACGTTGGTTGACGACAACCGATTTCGGAGCTGATGCTACAAACGTAACATCATCGGCAAGCACATTGCCGATGAATGTCATAAGTAACAATGATGTTAACAATAATCTTTTCATTATAACAATAACGTATTTTCTTCTAAAATAGATTCCTTACCAATTCTTTTCAAGATCGACTTTAATGCCTTGCACAGCTTTCTCCTCGTCCATCTTGTCACGGAGCTCTTTTTCATCCTGCATTACAGCCTCAAGCATACGCTCATAATTCTCCTTTTTCTGCTGTTCCTGCTGCTGTTGCTGCTGGTTCTGCTGTTGCTGTTCCTGTTGCTCCTGTTGTTCTTGCTGCTGATCCTGTTGTTGATTCTGCTGTTGGTCTTGCTGTTGTTGCTGATCCTGTTGGTTCTGCTGATTCTGCTGCTGTTGCTGCTGGTTGTCATTTTTCAACAGATACTGCACAACAGCAAGATTATAACGTGTGTTCTCATTTGTGGGATCATTTCGCAGCGCCTCCTTATATGCAGCCTCGGCAGCCTGCAATGTATCACGCAGATGGAACGAGAGTCCCAAGTTGTGGTTGGCCATTGCCAATTCATCCTTGTCATTGCTGTTCTCGATAGCCTTACCGAACATTCTCTCAGCCTCCTTGTATCCATCAAGAACGGTCTGTGGGTCAGGATTTCCACCCTTCACATCCTTGTAATTCTTAAGAAGGATATTGGTACCGTTATTGTAGCTGGATATCGAATTGAGTGTATCCATGCTGTACGCCCTGCCATAAGGCTTCATCGCCTTCTCGAACAGGCTGTCCTTATGCAATTCATTTCCATTTATCAGATACTCACGTACGCTCTTTGAAGTCGGTGAACCATGAACGATTAGTGAATATGCCGAGTACGCTACAATTATTGAAGCCAGTACAATCAATGCAATGTATATGTATTTACTTTTTGAGCTATTCATATCAACTGTCGAATGTAAACCGTTCTACCTTTCAATTCTTCTGTTTTCTCCTGTCAGGACTGTTGACGATGTCGACTATGCCGACAACAACAATATCGGTAACCAGCAACAGGAAAGCAAGAAGAGCAATTATACCATACTGTTCCTTGAACTTTGTGAACACCTCAGTCTTCACCTCATCTTTTGTCAAAGTGTCAAGCTCGTTCTCAATAAACTCCTGTGCGCTGTTTGTGTTGTCAACCCTGATATATGTTCCGTTACCTGCCGCAGCAATACTCTGCGCCACAGCTTCGTTGAGCTTTGTAACGACAATGTTACCCTCCCGGTCACGCAGGAAATCATCGGTACCTTCAACAGGTATTCTGCCACCCTTTGGAGTACCGATACCCATTACATATACCTTTATGCCCATTTCCGAAGCACGGCGTGCTGCCTCTTCAGCACCACCTTCATGGTTCTCGCCATCGGTAATTACCACAACGGCTTTTCCAATCTTTTCGTTGTCGCTGAAACTGCGGCAGGCAAGGTCAATAGCCTCCCCCACGTTTGTACCCTGGCGCTTGATAAGCGACGGGCTTATCTGGCTCAGGAACATATTTGCCGATACCTGGTCATCGGTAATGGGCAACTGCACGAATGCATCACCGGCATACACAATAAGCGCAAACTTATTGCCCGAAGCCTGTGTCATCATACGTGATATAAGCCTTTTTGCCTTGTCAAGACGCGTGGGGACAATATCCTCGGCCATCATTGAATTGGAAATATCCAATGCCACAACAACCTCAACGCCCTTTGTTGTCAGTGTCTCTTTCTTTGTTCCGTAACGTGGACGTGCAAGTGCCACTACCAGGAGTGCAAGTGCCACTATCGAAAGCCAGAACGTAACTCTTGACCTCAAGACTGCCGATGACGGCAACAGGGCTTTCATCAACCCGGCATCGCCATACTGTGCAATGTTCTTCCTTCTCCTCACATTGGAATAGAAGTACAATGCCACGAAAAGCAGTACGGCTATAAGTATATACAGAAAATGTGGATCCTTAAAACTCATATCATCAGCACTTTATGGAATTCTTCTTAAAATGGTGTACCTCAACAACAGTTCAAGCATCAGAGAGAGCACTGCAAACAGTGCAAAAATCTGGTACAGTTCCTCATACTCCTGATACTGCTGCACATTGAGTTTTGTACGTTCCAACTTATCAATCTCGCTGTATATCTGACGTAGACTCTCCTTGTCAGTTGCACGGAAATACTCTCCACCTGTTGCTTCTGCAATGTTCCCAAGAGTCTTCTCATCAATCTCAACCGGTACATTCATCGTTCCGTAAGGAGTGGGATATGGCGCCTCTTTCTTGTCCGTTCCCACACCGATGGTATATATCCTGATACCGAACTCCTTTGCCATATCAGCAGCAGCTTCGGGGGTAATCTCTCCCCTATTGTTTATACCGTCAGTCAACAGGATTATGACTTTTGAAACAGCCTTGCTGTCCTTGAGGCGTGAAACACTGTTCGCAATACCCATACCTATTGCCGTTCCGTCAGCAATGATACCTTTGGCAGCAATATCACAATCGATTGCACTCAGCATATTTGCAAGCGCAATATGATCAATTGTAAGCGGACACTGTGTGAAACTCTCACCTGCAAAGATGGTAAGTCCTATATTGTCATCCTTGCGGCCGGCTATAAAATCCTGCGCCACCTCCTTTGCTGCCTCAAGTCGGTTGGGCTCAAGGTCCATTGCAAGCATACTGGTTGATACGTCAGTAGCAAGCATGATATCGATACCCTCGACATCCCTTTCCTCCCATTCGCTTGTCAGCTGCGGACGTGCAAGCACAATTATCAACAGGGCAAGGGTCAGTACCCTCAAAGCAAACGGTACATGGACAAGGTAATTCCTGAAGCTCTTTACATCTTTTGCAAACGGGAGCATAGTCGATACCTTCATCGAAGGTTTCAATCTCTTTCCCATAAACAGGTACCAGACAACGTATGCGATGAGTGGTATAAAGAGCAATAAATATCCTATCTGTGAAAAAATCATCTCAAAACTCTTTAACTAAACATATTGTACAGGTCGGTAGTGAGCAGTACTGCCACTCCAATAATGATTACTGCCAGGATTATCACTGATGCAAGCAACACCCTTTTCTGCTTGAGTGAGCGCTCGCTGACAATACGCTGCTCTGTAGGCTGCTTGATGTTTTCCTCCTCAATGTTCTTGGTAGCATTCACAAACTCGACTGCATTGAGCATGTTACGGTCATTCTCGTACATTGTCGGGTGCATCTTTGCAAACTTCACAAGGTCGGCAACCTCAAGAATCTCCTTGAGTTCCTTTATGCTCTCCTTGTCCTTTATCTTCAGCAGTTCGTCAACAATCTCAGATGTGGTCATCTCCATTGCATTGAACCCGAAACGTCGCTCAAGATATTCACGGAGAACATCCGTAAGCTGGGTGTAGTATGCCTTCTCGTTACCTTCTACACGCAGAGAAGTGTCACCCTTTATCTCATCAATCTTGCTGATAGCAACAATATGTGACGGGAGTTTGGGTTTAATCTTTATGATGCGTATTATCGGTTTGTTGTTTATAAGCCTTATCACGACCCATGCAAACAACGCCCCTACAAAGAGCAGGATTGTCGCAAGGTATACCGAGTCACGTATCTCTTCCCATGTCAACTCAACCTCTATTACATTCCCTGGACCGGCTATGTTGTATATATTGGCCGTATCAATCTCAACGCTGTATACATCAAGAACCATTCTGTTCGATTTGAACGTATCGCTATTGACAACAACATTGAATGGTGCAATATTGTATCTCGTACTGTCAAAAGAGGTTATGAGATACTCCTGGACATATCTGTCTCTACGACCTTCATCAATACTCTCCTTGTACTCCTTGCCCTCAAGAATCTCGATGCCGTCAACCAGCATCTGTTCCTTTAACGGTGGCATGACCACCTCACTCCCGGAGTCGACACTCAGGTCAAGCGTGGCTTTGGTCTGCTCACCGATCCTTATTGCAAAAGTATCGAGTTTAGCATTAAGTATGACATTCTGTGCAACAACAGCTGTCGCATTCAATGCCATTATTAATGAAACAATATATAATATTCTCTTTTTCATTATTTTATATGCATTTCATTGAAGCGCATTAAAGTTACCCGCGTTGAGCAAAAAGGTTCATAAGTGCCTTGACGTAATCCTGGTCTGTCCTGATTGAAACCGAATCGACACCGCTTTTTTTCAGTGTCTCTTCAAGTTTCTCACGCTGTGTCCTCCACCACTCACGCTGTGCTGCCTGTACCTTAGACGATGAGGTATCGACAAACATCTCCTCACCGCTCTCTGCATCACGCATCTTTATGAGACCAACCTTAGGCAACTCGGCCAAACGACGGTCATAGACCTGGATAGCCACAACATCGTGTTTGCGGTTAGCGATTGTCATTGCGTTCTTATAGTCACTTTCATCAATAAAGTCACTGATTACAAACGCAGTACAACGTTTCTTTAAAGCATTGGTCAAGAATTGCAGAGGAACCGTAATGTCGGTCCTTGAGCTCTCCGGTTCAAAGTTGAGCAGTTCCCTTATTATATAAAGGATATGCTTACGGCCTTTCTGTGGCGGTATGAACTTCTCAACCTTGTCAGTGAAAAAGATAACGCCGATCTTGTCATTATTCTGTATAGCAGCAAATGCTATGGTGGCAGCAATTTCCGTTACCATGTCACGTTTTGTCTGCTTTACAGTACCGAAATCAAGACTCTCCGAAAGGTCAATGACAAGCATCACTGTCAATTCGCGCTCCTCCTCAAAGACCTTGATGTACGGTTTGTTGAAACGTGCAGTCACGTTCCAATCAATATCGCGTACATCATCGCCGTACTGGTATTCGCGAACCTCGCTGAAAGACATACCACGCCCTTTGAAGGCCGAATGGTACTCTCCGGCAAAGATGTTGTGCGAAAGACCGCGAGTCTTTATCTCAATTTTGCGAACTTTCTTTATGAGATCACTTGTCTCCATAAATCAATGATTAGGGCACTTCAACGCTGTTAAGAATAAGGCTTACAATCTCATCAGATGTCATGTTGCTTGCCTCTGCCTCGTAGCTCAAGCCTATACGGTGACGTAGAACGTCGTGTGCAACAGCACGTACATCCTCTGGAACAACGTATCCTCTGCGCTTTATAAATGCGTATGCACGAGCAGCTAACGCCAAGTTTATTGAAGCACGAGGTGAAGCTCCGAATGAAATCATATCCTTCAGGTCCTTCATGCCGTACTTGTCGGGGAAACGGGTGGCGAATACTATGTCTGCAATATACTGCTCAATCTTTTCGTCAAGATAAACCTGGCGTACAATCTTACGCGCCTCTACTATCTCCTCGGGTTTGAGGATAGGCTTGACCTCGATCTTCTCACCTGTGATATTCTGACGTATGATTCTCTTCTCCTCAGAAAGTTCAGGATAAGTGATGACAACCTTCAACATGAAACGGTCAACCTGTGCCTCGGGCAGCGGATATGTACCCTCCTGCTCTATGGGGTTCTGTGTAGCAAGCACAAGGAATGGCTGCGGCATCTTGAATGTCTCCTTGCCGATTGTCACCTGACGCTCCTGCATTGCCTCGAGAAGAGCACTCTGCACCTTTGCCGGAGCACGGTTGATCTCATCCGCCAAAACAAAGTTCGCGAAGATAGGGCCACGCTTCACCTTGAACTCCTCATTCTTCTGGCTATATACCATTGTACCCACCACATCGGCAGGGAGAAGGTCCGGAGTAAACTGAATACGGCTGAAGTCTGCATCAATAAGTTCTGACAGAGTCTTGATTGCAAGAGTCTTTGCAAGACCCGGGAGACCCTCGAGCAACACGTGACCATCGGCAAGTAAGCCGATAAGCAATGACTCAACCAAATGTTTCTGACCGACGATAACCTGGTCCATTCCTGCCTGCAGATTGGTTATGAAACCGCTCTGCCTCTCAATCATCTCATTCAATTCACGAATGTCAATTGTTGCACTCATAATTATATTTTGTATTGTTTTGTTTTGATTTTGGTCAAAATTACTTCTTTTGCCAGAGTTAAGGTGTCAATTTTATACAAAGAGATTTAACCATTGTTAAACATAACATTCTTTAACTCTGCAACCCGTTTATTTCGGCTGAAGTTCAGGAATAACCAACTCCATTCCCACGCTCAAGCCGTAAGGTTTCTGCAAATTATTGTATTTTGCAATATAAGGCCATAGTTTTCTGCTGCCATAATAGTCGTTGGCAATCTTTGCCAGACGGTCATTGGCAGTTACTTTGTGCACTGTCATTTTACCTGTAATGTTGTACATTGTAGTGTCTGCATCGGTGATACTCTTGTCGCTGCGTGCAGCAAGTTCCGCAACGATAGACACACTACCACCTTCGACAGTAATGCTCTCCTGCAATGGCACAACAGGTTTTGCTTCTTCTTCAATCCTATTCTCCTCAACCGGAACACTCTCTTGCAATGGTACAAGTGACGTTGTTGCTTCCTCTGTGTTGTTCTCTTCAACAATAGTGCTTTCCTGTAATGGAACAAGCGGAGTAGCATTCTTATCTACAGGCTCACTTTCGACGGCTGTCTGCTGAACATATATCTGAGGCGTCTCCTCATATATATTATTGTTCTTTTTATCAATGAGGAATACGTATATTAGATAAACAACAACAGCAAGCATGACAAACAGAAGCAACATTATATAGTTACGTCTGAACCAACCATGTTCCTCCTCAAGCTCATCATATCCGTAGCGTTCCTGAACCTTTGTTCCAACAGTTTCTCTTTCCGCCTCATTCTCTTTATCGCATGCCTCTTCTACAGGCTCAATACCATTGTTCCCTTTAACTGTTTCTTCAGATTCCGGTTCAACATTATCCACTACAAGCGCCTCACCGACCTCACCGACCGTCTCTTCCACAACAGATACAACGCTATTCTCTTCTGGAACATTCTCCTCTATCTTGGTCTGAGCCTGTACTTCAGGTTCATCATCTACAGTTTCTTCCTCTACGGCAATCCCTTTCTCTATCCCATTGTCAGTTACAGGCTCTTGTGAGTCACCGTTAGCAGGAGCATACTCCTCAGGAAGGATATCAACAACAGGCACAGGCTCCTCCACTCCGCTCTCTTCAGCAGGCATCTCTTCCTCAATCTCCTCAACAGCAGGAACCTCTTCCACTATTTCTGCAGCAACAGATGCCTCTTCAACAGTCTCAACAGCATCTGTCAACTCCTCAACAGCATCCTCTGTCACAACAGCTTCCGTGCTATCATCCTCATCCTTGTAGTTCTCATCCACCTCGACAGGCTCGAACATTGCAAATGGCTGGTTGACACTCTCCTTGAGAGTGTCTGCCGGAAGAAAGGTTATTTTCTTGTGTCCTTTTATCTCAATCTTCTCACCGGTATTGACATTGACACTGGAACGGTCCGCAACATCGGTTATCTTGAATGTACCCAAACCGTTTATCTTGACGATACCATCCTGTTCAAGCCCTTCTATTATAAGTTCGAACATGGCTTTTGTAAAGAATTCAGCCTTTGCGCCTGAAATCTTTGCCTCCTTGGCAAGCAAGGCACTCAAGTCGGAATGATTCAATTTGTCGCTCATACTCTGTGCCTCCTTTTATTTGAATTTATCTTTCAGTTTGCTGCTCGGACGGAAAGAGGGCTGGATCTTCGGCGGAACAAGAAACCTCTGCCCCGTCTTAGGATTAACTGACAGACGCTCTTTGCGCATCTTTGTCTCAAGCACTCCAAAACCCGAAATATTAAGCTGGTCACCATCTTTGAGGCGATCAGTCATAACCCCCACGAACGACTCCACGTTCGCGGTTGTCTCTGCCGGTGTCATTCCACACCTTTTGGCAAGTTTTGTGATAAATTCCTTGTTATTCATAATAGATTACACAAATTCACTTCACATTCCTCCATAGTGTCATCCTTCAACAACGCCCATCAGGTCAAACTCCGTTGCATCTGTGATGCGTACATTGTAGAACTCACCTATCTTGAGTTCACCGTCATTCACGTTTACAAGTACTTCGGTGTCTACATCAGGGGAGTCGAACTCAGTTCGTCCTATGTAATAGTCACCTTCAATGCGGTCAATCACAGTGCGGAACAGACCACCTACCTTCGCATCATTGAGCTTTGTGGAAATCCTCTGCTGAACCTCCATCAGACGGTCAAGGCGCTCCTGCTTCTTTTTCTTTGACACGCTGTCGCGGTAGTTTTCTGCCGCGTATGTACCGTCCTCTTCACAATAGGCAAAGGCACCCAGACGGTCGAACTTCGCCCATTTGACAAAATCCATCAGTTCCTCGAACTCCTTCTCACCCTCTCCGGGGAAGCCCACCATCATTGTCGTACGCAAACAGATTCCCGGAACCTCCTGACGCATCCTCTCTACAAGGGCATAGGTATCCTCCTTTGTCACGTGGCGCTGCATCTTCTTGAGAACCTTCGTGCTGACATGCTGCAAAGCAATATCGAGATACTTGCAGACATTCTTACGCTCACGCATCACACGCAACAGGTCATACGGGAAGCTGGCAGGATAGGCATAATGGAGTCTTATCCACTCTACGCCCTCAATGTCAGATATACGCTCCACCAGTTCTGCGATTTTCTGTTTCTTGTAGAGGTCGACACCGTAATAGGTGAGTTCCTGTGCGATAATCTGGAACTCCTTCACACCCTTCGATACCAGATAACGCACCTCGTCAAGTATCTCCTCTATCGGGCGTGACTTATGCGCACCTGTTATTATAGGGATAGCACAATATGCACAGTGACGGTTACATCCCTCCGATATCTTCAGGTATGCATAATGCGACGGTGTTGTAAGGACACGCTCCTGTGCAATCTTCTCGTCATACTCGTGCTTGAGGTCGGCCACGAGCTCTGTCCAGTTGAACTTGCCGTAGAACTTGTCTACCTGAGCAATCTCCTCACGCAGTTCAGTGAGGTAGCGCTCCGACAGGCAACCCATAACATAAAGTTTCTTGAGATCGCCCTCGTCCTTACGCTGGCAGAACTCAAGAATCATGTTTATAGACTCCTGCTTGGCATCACCTATGAAGCCGCAGGTATTTATGACTGCAATCTCGCCACAAGGGTCCTCGCAGTCATGGGTTACCTCATAGCCGCACTCCTGAAGCTGACGCATCAGATGCTCCGAATCGACAAGATTCTTGGAGCATCCCATTGTGATTATATCTATACGGTTCTTTTTCATTTTTATCCAAAGAGTGAATCCACGAACTCCTCACGGTTGAAAATCTGAAGGTGGTCGATACCCTCACCCAAACCGATATACTTCACCGGGATCTTGAACTGGTCGCTGATTCCGATGACAACACCACCCTTTGCAGTACCGTCCAGCTTGGTGATGGCAAGCGAAGTGACCTCTGTTGCTTTAGTGAACTGCTTTGCCTGCTCAAAGGCGTTCTGTCCTGTTGAGCCGTCAAGCACAAGCATCACATCGTTGGGAGCAGTAGGTACAACCTTCTGCATAACATTCTTTATCTTTGTAAGCTCGTTCATAAGACCCACCTTGTTGTGCAGACGACCGGCGGTGTCTATGATAACCACGTCGGCATTGTTGGCAACAGCCGAAGCAAGTGTGTCGTATGCAACCGAAGCGGGGTCGGAGCCCATGCCTTGCTTGATGACCGGGACATCGGCACGGTGTCCCCACTCCACCAACTGCTCAACGGCAGCGGCACGGAATGTATCGGCAGCGCCAAGATAAACCTTCTTGCCAGCTTTCTTGTACTGATGCGCCAACTTTCCGATAGTAGTAGTCTTTCCCACACCGTTCACACCAACGACCATAATCACATAAGGCTGTCCCGGAGTTGTCGGGATATCGAATGTGTTACCGCCATCGTTTGTATTGTTCTCCATCAGCAACTGCGCAATCTCATCTTTGAGCAGGTTGTTGAGTTCTTTTGTGTTCATGAACTTGTCGCGTGCTGCACGTTTCTGCACACGGTCAATGATTTTGAGAGTGGTCTCTACGCCCACATCTGATGTCACAAGCACCTCCTCAAGATTATCAAGCACCTCGTCATCAATCTCGCTCTTGCCGGCAATGGCGCGGGCAATCTTCCCGAATACACTCTCTTTGGTCTTGGACAATCCTTTGTCAAGAACCTCTTTCTTCTCTTTACTGAAAAAACTGAATATTCCCATATTCTTCCTAATCTAAAAATTCTTATTCACTGCGCGTCTACACTTTGCGGGACTTTACGCAGCCATTAATCAATCAAGCTTCAGCACTGCAAGGAACGCCTTCTGCGGAACCTCGACATTACCGATCTGCTTCATACGTTTCTTACCCTTCTTCTGTTTCTCGAGCAGCTTGCGTTTACGTGACACGTCACCACCGTAGCACTTCGCTGTCACATCCTTACGTACCTGCTTGATTGTCTCACGGGCAATAATCTTAGTTCCGATGGCTGCCTGCAATGCAATATCGAACTGCTGTCTTGGAATAAGGTCGCGCAGTTTCTCACACATCTGTCGGCCAAGACCGTATGCATTATCCACGTGTGTAAGTGTAGATAGTGCATCCACCGGCTCACCATTGAGCAGAATATCAAGTTTGATGAGCTTTGATGTCCTGAAACCTGCCGGATGATAATCGAACGAAGCATAACCCTTTGATATGCTCTTGAGCTTGTCGTAGAAGTCAATCACAATCTCACCCAACGGCAAAAGGAAACGGATGTCTACACGGTTGCCGGTGATGAACTCCTGCTTGAGCAACTCGCCACGCTTTGAGAGACAGAGTGTCATGATAGGACCGATGTAATCGGCACGGGTAATGATGCTCGCATTGATATAAGGCTCTTCAATATGGTCAATGAGTGTCTGGTCAGGCATTCCGCCGGGGTTATGTACCTCCTTTGCCTCGCCCTGCTTGTCATAGACCATGTACGATACGTTAGGCACAGTTGTGATCACACTCATGTCGAACTCACGGTCAAGGCGCTCCTGTACAATCTCCATATGTAGGAGTCCCAAGAAACCGCAACGGAAGCCGAAACCGAGCGCAGCCGATGACTCGGGAGTGAATGTAAGCGAAGCATCGTTGAGCTGGAGCTTCTCAAGTGAAGCACGCAGGTCCTCGTAATCCTCGGCCTCTATAGGATAAACACCGGCAAAGACCATAGGCTTGACCTCCTCGAAACCTGAGATTGCCGCAGAACAGGGACGAGCGATGTGTGTGATTGTATCACCCACCTTCACCTCGCGTGAAGTCTTGATACCCGAAATGATATATCCCACATCACCCGTACGCAACTCCTGACGTGGTGAAAGTTCCATCTTGAGCACACCGATCTCATCTGCATCGTACTCTTTGCCTGTATTGAAGAATTTCACCTTGTCGCCCTTACGCAAAACACCGTTGGTAATCTTGAAGTACGCGATGATACCACGGAACGAATTGAACACCGAGTCAAAGATAAGGGCCTGCAAAGGAGCTTCCTCATCGCCTTTTGGAGCCGGTATACGCTCAACTACAGCCTTAAGAATCTCCTCAACACCCATACCGGTCTTTCCTGAAGCCTCGATGATATCCTCACGGTCACAGCCTATAAGGTCTATAATCTCATCCTTCACCTCCTCGGGCATCGCGTTAATCATATCGCACTTGTTGATTACCGGGATAATCTCAAGTCCCTGGTCAACAGCCATATATAGGTTTGAAATTGTCTGAGCCTGTACGCCCTGAGTCGCATCCACCACAAGCAGTGCACCCTCACAAGCAGCAATGGAGCGTGACACCTCGTACGAGAAGTCCACATGTCCCGGAGTGTCAATGAGGTTGAGGATATACTTCTCGCCATTGTACATATACTCCATCTGGATAGCGTGGCTCTTGATTGTAATTCCGCGTTCCTTCTCAAGGTCCATGTTGTCAAGCATCTGCCCCTCGGTGACGTTGATTGTCTGGGTTGTCTCCAACAGACGGTCGGCCAATGTAGACTTACCGTGGTCTATGTGGGCAATGATGCAAAAGTTTCTGATTTTTTCCATATATTGTAATTGTTTTTTCGCTTTTAAGCGCGCACTAAATGCGCAAATACGGTTTTCAGCCGCGAAGATACAAATAAAAATCTAAAATATATTTATATTTTATATATAACAACACAAAAAAGCCAAACTTTGACGGCACACAAAAGCAACTGAATCAACACGATAAAACAAAAGCGAAGCCTTTCGAGCCCCGCTTTTGTAAACAAATTTCAAAACAATCATTTCTTTTTGAAGAGTCCTTTTGCTGCGTTGAAAATCTCCTTTGCCGCCTCTTTCTTCTTCTCCTCTTTTGTCATTGTAGAATCGCCCTTCGCGACATTTTCCACATCAACACCAAGGAGTTTGCCTACCGCATCCTTTGCAGCCTCTTTGGCAGCACTTTTGGCGAGAGACTCAAGGTCGACACTTACCTTAGGTGATGTAAACGTACCACCGATAATCAGGTCGGCAGTACCGGCCTTGGCAAGCTTTCCGAGAGACTCGGGAATTGCTATCTTACCACGGTAGTCAATTGTCTGGTCAAGACCTGTAGTACCCGAGATATCCATCTTATAATCACCGAGTTTAACACTGAAAGGCTTGGTTGTGATACGCCCTTCATTGATTGTAAAATCAAGATTAAGGTCCTTGACCTTCGTATTCTTCAATGATGGTTTCTGCAATACATCGGCAACCTTCTGGATAACAGTCACACCATCAAGACTGACATCCCTTGTGGTGAGCGAACCGCTACCGTTCATTGTGGCAAGAACAGGACTCATAGTCTCATCAAGCTTTGTATCAATAAGCATACTGCCCGAGAATTTACCTGTCAAGCCGTTGAATATCGGAGCCAGTTTCTTTACCATATCAAGTTCCTTGTAAGCCTGGGCAAACACAATGTCCGTGAGCTTCAGAGAGGCATTGAATTCAGGCTGCACCTCTGCCGGAGAATTGTAATAACCGTTTACCACGATATTACCGCCCATCGTATTCAATGAGAGATTCTTCATATCAACCTTGCCGTTCTTCACAAGCAGTCTACCGTTGATCTCCTTGAAAGCCATTTTTCCGAAGAGCAGTTCTTTGAAATCGGCATTCATTGTAAAGTCGATATTCTCGGGCACTCTGATGGCAGCAGCCTCTGCTGCCACAGCATCGGCATTCTCAGCAGCTGTGTCCGCAGTATCAGCCACATCACCCTCTGTCTCTGTCACCGCGCCATCCTCAGATGTCATGAAGTCATTCAAGTCAAAGCGGTTGCTCTTGACATTGAGGTCGCCTTTGAGGGTAGTACCCTTGAGGGCATAACCGATATAATTCTCGAACTTACTGTCAAGTGTGATATCATTGCCACCTATATTTACAGTAGTCTCGCTCAATTGCAGATAACGTGGTGTAAAAGTAAAGACAGAATTCTTGATGTCGATATCCGGCATATCCTTCATCTCGAGCGACATTCCGTTCAGACGCAGATTACCCGATGCGGCAATCTTCTCATACGCCTCCTTCTCAATACTTGACATACGGCCCTTAACGCTCATATCAGCATCCAAGAGACCGTTAAGCTGCATATCCTCAAGCGGATATACATCCTTTATCTTGCCGAGGTCGAGCTTGCCTTTTGCAGTAACGTCGAACTGCATATCGCTCACAGGAGTCGCCACTGTAGCCGACACACTGAATGGATTACCGGCCATAACAAAGCTCAATGGTGCCACCTTGACTACAGTCTGGTCAACCGAGCCGCCCGGATTAGAGACATTGGCTGTAACATTGATCTTGTTCACACCGGCAGGAAGCGAAGGATACTGGAACATCGCGTTCTTCACGTCCATGTCCACACCGAATTCAGGAACGATGCTGTCACCCACAAGACTACCCTTTGCAAAAGCTGCAACAGTAACATCACCGTCAGTCTTGAGCCCGTCAAAGTCATCGGTATACATTGCGGGAACAAGCGACAGTATCTCCTTGAAACCGATCTCATTGCTATTCAGTTTGAGGTCCATATCCATACCCTCATCGGTCATCGCAACCCAACCGTCAACAGCAGCCTTTATCGCATTCAACTGCAGTGTATTCTCCTCAAGAGTGAACTTGTTGTTTTCAAGGTCGGCATCAACGTTCATCTCCGCAGCAATCTTCGCCTTGTTCAGGAACGCCACACCATCCATTCTGAACGTAAGTGCCTCAATGGCAGTCTCAAGTTCAAGAAGGGTACGTGTACTGCCGAAGTCACCGGCACACTCAACGTCCATATCCTCTATGCTCGCATACATATTACTCTGGCGGTCATCGTACACAAGGTTAAGGTCCGAGACTGTAAGTTCCTGGAGTTTGATGCGGAATGGAGATGATGTAGTATCACTCTCCTCTTCTTCAATCTCATCGGTCGGTTTCATTACGTCCCAGTTCACTGTTCCGTCGGGTAACACAATGGCATTGAGCGACACACCGTCAAGGAGCACCTTGCTGATATCAAAACCCTCGTCACCGAAGAGCGACATCACGTTTACAGCGGCTGTCACTTCGTCGGCAGCCACGAGAGTATCATTCTCGAACTCACCTATTCCCTTGAGGTAGAACTCCTCGATTGTAACCGAAGCCTTTGGGAAATTACGTATAAGACTGATATCAAGACCTCCGAAATCAAACTCTGCATTCAGCATCTTGTTGCCCTCTTTCTTTATCAGTGCCTCAATCTCATCCTTGAAAAAATAAGGTATAGACACCAGTAGCAATAACAGCACAACAACAGCTGCAAGCACAATTTTAAGTATCTTTTTCATCGTATATCAATTATATTATTTATGAATATCAAAAACGTGCTTACCGTAGTCAACGCCTTTAAGTTGATAATACTCCGCCTCGCCCTGAAGACGCTTTACAAAGTCATTGTAGTCGCGTTTTTCGGCAGGAGTCCAGCCGGCCTCGGCAACAGCTGCCAAACGTGGCAACATGAGATACTGCACAACCGATGGCTCTTCTACCCACTCTGTCCAGAAGTTCGCCTGTACACCCATATATTTATTTTGCAGCTCTGCGTCAACACCATTCATTGGCTTGTAGTTGTATACGCGCTCGACAGTCTCGTCACCGTGACCTTGTGAAAGTGGCTCTGTCTCCAGCTTCGACTGGCGACGGTTGATATAATAGGGAATCTGCGGAGAGAGGATTGTATTCATACCACGCTTTGCTGCATCCACGGCAGCCCTGTCGGCGCCAATCCACGCCATGATTGTTATATCATTGCCAAGAGGAGCTGTATTGCCGTGCAACACCTCGTTCCAGAATATCAGTTTGCGTTGCTTATCGGCAGGTTTCTGCGCAATATGTTCCTTCAGCTGCTTATAGAAGTGGATCTGCAGGTCGCGGTAGTTTGTTGAACCAATCTCCTTGAGGAGTGCCTGACAATCGCTGTTACGTTCCCATTTGCTTGTGGGACACTCGTCACCGCCAAGGTGTATGTAACCGAACGGGAACATCTCGGTGAGTTCGTCAATAACATCCTTTGCGAACTGCACGGCCTTTGGATTGGCAACATTTATTACATCGGGTGACACACCCTGCCACAGCCAAACCTCATGTTTATTCTCGGGGTCGCATGCAAGGAACTCCGGATATGATGCCACAGCAGCCTGTGAGTGGCCCGGTATATCTACCTCGGGCACTATCTCAATGAAGCGCTCTTTGGCATACTCAACAATCTCCTTCACATCCTTGCGTGTGTAGTAACCGCCGTAACGCTGTCCGTCGGGCTTCACATCACCCCATCCGAGCACCTTACTGTCGCGCCATGCGCCAACCTCGGTGAGCTTGGGATATTTCTTTATCTCAATGCGCCAGCCCTGATCCTCGGTAAGATGCCAGTGGAAACGGTTCATCTTGTAGGCAGTCATCACATCAAGGATTTTCTTTATCTCCTCCTTGCCGTAGAAGTGACGGCCCTCGTCGAGCATGAAACCACGCCAACCGAAACGAGGCTCATCCTCTATTTCTACGCAAGGAACGCTCCACTCCTTAACAGTTGCATCGGGTAAACCTGCCATCACATTACGTGGCATGAGTTGCTTCAGTGTCAGGAAAGCATAGAAGAAACCGGCGGGCTTTGCAGCGGTAATATCTATCCTTTTGGCAGAAACAGAGAGTCTATAAGCCTCGTCGCCCAGAGATTCGTCAACAGAGAGTACGATATGCGCATCGCCCTTCTTGTTGTTCTTGATTACATCAAAGCCGTGCAACTTTGCATTCTTAAACCTGTCCTTTTTAAGTTTGATACCTGTTGCTACCTTCATCTCATCGACAAAGTTGTCTACAACTGCATCTATACCACTATCCTTGATTTTTGGATAGCAAAGAACAACCTTCCCTCTGAAAAGGAATTTTCCATCATTCACCTTCATTTCTGCAGGCTGAGGAATAAGTGAAATCTCTTGTGCCACGCCTGTAAGTGCAAACAGGCAAAGCAATGTAAAAAGTAATTTTTTCATTTTATAGATATTGAATTATGTTATCCCTAAAGAGACAGAATATTGATATTATTTTGCTGAAATTTGCCGTAAAACACATTGACTCAACGAATATAAATCTTCTTGCCATTGTATATATATATACCATCGTGCACCGTTGATTTAATTTTACGTCCGGTCAAATCATATAGTTCTCCGTCATAAATGTCATTATGTATTTCATCAACAGCAGTGTTGCTGTCGCCATCAATGACGAGACGGGCCCCATTACCAAGTTGTGAATCCATTAATTGGGCTATAGGGAGATAAGCCTTATGGCCATTATTTATAAAAGCATTGTTATCCACCATGTTCATCTTTGCCTTATAAAGACCGACAACACCGTTCAATTCAGAAAGTACATAGGCTCCTGAGGCTACAATCTCTTTTGCAATTGAACCTTCAAGCAAATTTGTATTATACGACGATGATGATTCTGTTATTGCAAAATCATACTCCTTGCCACTACCCACAGCATCTTTTGCATATAATATGACACCCATGAAAGCCGGTATCACATTGCCGGTTATTGGAGTGAGCTTTATATAATCCTTTGCGACATTCTCTCTTTCAACATAATATACATCAACATCTACCGGAGCCACCAAAGCTTCAGCGGCATATATTGTAGCCCAACCGGTTTTTCCAATCTCCACAGGTAAATATTCAACCTTCTCAATCTCCCATTTGTATCCATCATCAACCGGAAGTCCCTCTTCCTGAATTCCGCTATCAGCGTTGTCGCTACCACCATAAATATATCTCATGCCATTACCGTAATCATTCATATCTCCTATTGAAATATAATAAGAACCGGCTGATGGTATTATCTTTACTGTTGCAGACGCTTCTGACACGTCATTCAAGGTCACATTGTACGCGCTTTCAGTTTTGGCAATTCCAACATACAGTCCCTCGGTATATGATAGCAGAGATGATTGGTCATAAAAGAAAATGTTGTCGACCTCACCCATGACAAGACTGTTGCCAGAGAGCGTATTGATTCCTGAAGTAAGGTATTTTCCGCTATCCAGATTCCTGAATCTGTAGTAACCTGCAGACAATTCAAATGTTCCGGTCTGTGTAAAATTCGCAGTGAATGTTATATCCGTTGTTGCTGTAAAGGTATATGGGTTTTCATTGCTTACCAAATCCACGCCATCATACCAGCCTGTAAAACTATAGCCACTGTCGGGGATTGCAGCAAGTGCGACTTCCGTGCCCTTGACTACACGTTTTGAGCCTGTTGCCTCGCCGTTGATTGTAACAGAACCGCCCTCGCTTGCATTGGCTGCGATGTCTACTTTCTCTACAACCTCAACAACAATGTCATATACAATACCCTTGTCAAGTTCAGCTGTTCCATTGGTTGGAAAAACTTTCCATGCATTGTTATAAATCATTCTTACGTGCGATTTGCCTGTGGGTGCATCATCGGGCACTGTAATTGTGTGTGTGATGTTCATCACATAGTCGTAGTTGCCATAGACATTATTGGTCGGTGGTTTATTACCCCAAGTCTGTACAGCATCTTTTTGGAATATGAAGTCCTGGTCAAAGTCGGTGAACAGTGATGCGTGGCAGTAACGAATGTCCTCGCGTACAGTACTGCTGCTTCCTCCTCCCAAAGAATTCGCCGTAAGGTTCATCGTGAATGATTCTCCCTTTGCCAATTGCACCTTGCCGGGAACGACCACAAGCGTTTGTCCGGGATGAGCATTTGCCGAGTAGTCAATATTCGTATCACCGCCTGTAGTTGTGATTGAAGCAAGATAGTTGTCGGTGTATGTGTTACCCGTAGGGACCGGATACCCGGTAACGGTTGTTTCGGGTTCAAAGTTTGCAATATAGTCGGCATCGCCTGTTGCATTATAAATTATGTAATCGGCCTGGGTTGCAACCTCCTTACCGCCGTTTGTCCAGTTGACGAACGTGTAACCGTCGTTTGCTTTTGCCGAAAGTTCTATTGTGCCGTTTGCCTCAACAGTTGCCGAAGCACTGCCATTTACGGTTGCAGTACCGCCCACAGCAGGGCTTGCAGTTGCTGTAATCATGTATGTCACCGGAGTACCGGACTCTTTCACGAACAACGCGTTATATGTGACGCTCGCTGTTGCTGTAACGGTATATTCAGCCTTGTCGCTTACCTTTGCAGAATTCAGATACCATCCATCAAATGTGTAACCGCTGTATGGCGCGGCCGTAAGCGTTACACTGCTGCCTGCAGCTACAGTGACCGATGAGTTACCACCTATCGATGCAGTTCCGCCATTGCCTGCTGTAACGTTGATTGTATATGTCATTGGTTCATCACCGCCACCGGTAATATTGAACCCGCCACCATTCTCCGGAGATAGCGTTGTCAATGTATATGCCACACCGCCAATCTCTTCCACGCGGATTATGCCTCCACGCATGGAGCGTATTGCTGTTTTGAAGTCGACATCAATGTTTCCGACATTTATATTGGGCAATATCACAATCTTGCTGCCGTCCAGTGCAGGAACATCATCGGCAAGCACATAACCGAATGTCTTTCCGTAGTCGGTAGACATTGTTATGCGAAGACGGCTGTCAGCTTTAAAATAGTTGTTGTTCACGCCCCATTTGATTGTCACCTGCTCACCCGCCGAATAACAATCCTTAGTTGGCAACATAGAAGCTTTAAATGCAGTTCCACCAACTATCTGTATTGTTGCGTCCCAAACAGCATAATTGCTATAAAACGGGTTGGATGTCAAATAGTCAAACTCCATAGATGCCGGCACATCGTTCACAAGAATGGCTATACTGTATGAACCTGCATCCATTGCAGGAATATCGGTACCATCTTTACCATAATAAAAATCATCATAGAAAATGTCTGCTGAAAATTCAGGCCTATAATCAATTACATTTCCTGTCTGCGGTATCGACGATGCGAAATGCGGCATATAACCTCCTTCCACAATATCACCTACAGTAGAACTGCTGCAGCCTATTGCAGAAAATGCAAGGATGTCACCATCGGCATCATTTACATATACAGGTATTGCCATACAAGATCCTTGCGGTATCTTGTAGACATCATTCATATTGGCATTGACAAAAACCGGAGCGTTATTATTGACCTTTATGGCTTTGTTTGCACTGCCTGTCCCTTTTTCAACTGCAAGGTCACGTATCTTCTTTATTGAGGGAAATGAGAAAAAATCATCACCACCACTATCCATCAGGCTGCCTTCACCTGTCGTTGTGTGTGGAGCGCCGAACATATGTCCGAGTTCATGTGCCACGACCCATTTGTCAACCTTTGAATATCCACTTCCTTTGGCACTGCTGCTGTACACCCCGCCTTCGGCAGAGAGGCCGCTATTCTCTGCTGTAATATCCCGATGATGCACCCACATACCAACGTCGTATGAGTCGGCGCCTATCAAATCATTGGTGTTTGTTGTTCCGTTGGCTTGCAATGTATAAATAAAAGCATCGCTATCTTCATTGGAAAAATAATCGGACTTTACAAGCCTTTGGTCTTCGACAACATTAAAACAGAAACCCAACGGTGCGAACATCTTATTAACGAAGTCCTCACATTCTCTCCAGAATTGTATTACATTGTTATAATCTCCATCCAAGTCTTCAACAAAAGCCGAACGCGTTACAGGAATAGCAAGACGGTAATAGCGCAATGTGTTATCACCCGGAATGACGTCCGACACAGAAGCCCTGGTATTCACCGCCACCCTATCTTGTCCTAACGCATTGGATACCAACAAGAACAGAAACACTAAAATCAAATTAATTACCCTCATAGGTTTTTGTATTTACTAACGCAAAATTAAATAAAATCTTATAATCGTCAAACAATCCACATCCATTCGGCCGACTTGATTTCTTATCAACAGTAACCGTTTTGACAATATTATTCAAACAACTTCTAATGATGTTCATTGAATTTCCGCAACCTCTCTTCAAGCATTGCATAATGGTGCGGCTTTATATTCGAAGAACATGCCCTTATACCCTTTCGGGTTCCCCCTGTTGTTGCAAGGTCAATGCCGCTTATGCCATAGTACAGCAACTCCTTGAGCAGTTCCCCTCCATCCATATCCTTGTAACCGATTGTAAAGAAAAAGCCGTCGCTTACAGGTTCCCCATCATCCTTGTCATATGCGATGTGGAAACCGTTGCGTAACAGAATTTCCTTTATGCGTGCAGTGCGTAAAGCATACTCCTTTATATCTTCGACAAATCGGTACTCCCCGTCGCAGGCAGCCTTAAGCATTGCTGCCATAGCACATTGCGCCGAGTGGGAGACACCCGAAGAGAATGAATAGAGGAACACGTATGCAAAAGCAGCACCGAAACGTGCAATGCCGTAGCGCTCCTTGAGCGAAGCATAATGACGTTCATACAGTGCATCGCTTATACATGCAAGGGCTATGCGTTGTCCCGCGTAGCTGAATATCTTGGATGCGCTTATCAGGATTACATAGTTATCGGTATAGTGCGACACGCTCGGCTGATATGGCGCATGGAAAGGCACCCCAAGGTCCTTGCGGAAGTCCATGGTCATGTATGCCATATCCTCAATGACAACAACATCGTATTTTGTTGCCAGGCGACCGATTATCTCAAGTTCCTCGTCATTGAGACACATCCATGTGGGGTTATTGGGGCTCGAGTAAAGCACTGCACATATATTGCCATTCTTGAAATAGCTCTCCAGCTTCTCCTCAAGTGCCTTACCACGATATTCGGCAATGTCAAACGAAGCAATCTTCACACCAATCACCTGCGCCTGCATCTTCTGCACGGGGAAGCCCGGGTCTATGTAAAGCACTGTATCACGCTTTTCATCAAGCTGAGAGGCTAACATCAGCGAAGCGAACGACGCCTGCATTGAACCCACTGTAGGGATGCACCCTTCAGGGCGTATATCCGTGTTGACAAACGCCTTTATAAAACGCGAAGCCTGCTCCTTGACCTCGGGTATACCGTCAATTATGGGATAGACCGACGCCACACCACGCTGCAAGGCCTCACACTCCGCCTTGACGCCCACAGCCGACGGCGGCAAGCCCGGAACACCCATTTCAAAATGGATGAACTCCGTTCCTGTCCGTGCCTCTGCTGCACGCACCACCGCACCAATCTGTCGGATAGACGCACTGCGGATATCATCAATCTCCAGTTCTTTTACGATGGAATCTATTATGTTTGAATTTACTATACACATTTCTTAAAGGTCTTCTTATGGAATTGTTTTCCCTCTTCTTGAGCATTCTCCTTGCCTTAGCCTTACCAAGCATCTTCTTCGCAGCCCGGGATATACTCTTTCCTTTTTTCTTGTACAGGATAAATAACAGCAAGGGAATCATAAAAACAGAAAATTATAGTAATAAATATAGTTCGTAAAAGGTTTTTATAACATTCAATTCCCTGCCATCCTGAGTGTAACGAAGGAACTCTTTTGCCCTGTGGTTTAGATGCTTCGCTACGCTCCAGCATGACATTTCAATGTTCAGCTGCACAGAAAGCAAAAGCAAAACGAATCAACGATAAGCTTATGGAAGATTAAGCGCGAGCTTAATCTTCCATCAACTTACGATACCTCACCTTCTTCGGCTCCTCAATACCCAAACGACGCATCTTGTTCTCCTCGTAGTCAGAGTATGAGCCCTCGAAGCTGAAGACATTACCGTCACCCTCGAATGCGATGATGTGGGTACATATACGGTCAAGGAACCAACGGTCGTGACTGATTACAACAGCACAGCCCGCGAAGTTCTCAAGACCCTCCTCCAGAGCACGCAGTGTGTTCACATCGATGTCATTGGTAGGCTCGTCAAGGAGAAGCACGTTACCGCCCTCTTTCAGTGCCATGGCAAGGTGCAAGCGGTTACGCTCACCACCGGAGAGCACACCGCACTTCTTCTCCTGGTCGGCGCCCGAGAAGTTGAAGCGTGAGAGGTATGCACGCACGTTTATCTCCTTACCGCCCAGACGCATGAGTTCGTTGCCTTGGCTCATAACCTCATAAACAGTCTTGTCGGCAACAATATCCTTGTGGTTCTGGTCAACGTATGCAATCTTTACAGTCTCGCCGACCTCAAATGTACCCTCATCGGCAGTCTCAAGACCCATAATCATGCGGAAGAGCGTTGTCTTACCCGCACCGTTGGGGCCTATGACACCCACAATGCCGTTAGGCGGAAGCATGAAGTTCAGGTTGCTGAAGAGATGCTTGCTTCCGAAAGACTTGCCGATATTGTCGGCAATGATAACCTTGTTACCCAGACGTGGACCGTTAGGGATAAAGATCTCCAGTTTCTCCTCGCGTTCCTTCTGGTCCTCGTTGAGCATGCGCTCGTAAGAGTTAAGACGCGCCTTACCTTTTGCCTGACGGGCCTTGGGTGACATGCGCACCCACTCAAGCTCGCGCTCAAGAGTCTTGCGGCGCTTGCTTGCGCTCTTCTCCTCCTGCTCCATGCGCTTGGTCTTCTGCTCAAGCCATGAAGAGTAGTTACCCTGCCAAGGAATACCCTCGCCACGGTCAAGCTCAAGAATCCAACCCGCAACATCATCAAGGAAGTAACGGTCGTGAGTAACAGCGATTACGGTACCCTCGTACTGGTTCAGGTGCTGCTCCAGCCAGTCGATACTCTCGGCATCGAGGTGGTTGGTAGGCTCATCAAGAAGGAGCACGTCAGGCTTCTGCAGGAGCAGACGGCACAGAGCCACACGGCGACGCTCACCACCCGACAGATGGTCAACCAGTTCATCGGGAGCCGGACAGCGCAAAGCGGCCATAGCACGCTCGAGCTTGCTGTCAAGGTTCCACGCATCAGTCGCATCGATGATATCCTGAAGCTCCGCCTGACGGGCAAATAGCTGGTTCATCTTCTCCTCATCCTCATAGTATTCGGGAAGGCCGAACTTCATATTGATCTCCTCATACTCCGCAAGAGCGTCCACAGTCGCCTGTACACCCTCCTTTACGCAATCCATTACAGTCTTGCCGTCCTGCAGCTGAGGGTCCTGTGGCAGATAGCCCACAGAATAACCTGGTGACCACACCACGTTACCCTGGAAGTCATTGTCAAGACCTGCGATAATTTTCATTAGGGTTGACTTACCCGCACCGTTCATACCCACGATACCAATCTTCGCACCATAGAAGAACGATAGATAGATGTTCTTAAGAACCTGTTTGTTAGTCTGCTTGATAGTTTTGCTCAAGCCCACCATCGAAAAAATGATTTTCTTGTCGTCTACTGTTGCCATAAATGTATTTTATAGTTTATAATTTATCAATCAATTCACAACTCTCCCTCTTGGGTAAGAGGAAGTCCGGCCATGCCGGGAGGGAGTTTTTATAACCATAATCACAAACACAACACCCCCATTTTATAAATTTGTTGCGAATATAACGATTTTTCGCGAAAAACGGCAACAAAAGTACCTTATAAATAAAGAGAACTTGGAGAATATCGGTCCAACTGCCATGTAATGTTAAATGCATCAAACAATATAATAAGTGGATAACTTTTGCGTTTAGTAAATAAATCAAAACAAATCATAAATCAAATTAAGCCATGAAAAACTTCATCATTAGATTCTGGTGGATATTCCCGGCTCTTTTTGCAGCAGCAATATTCACTCCTTTTATATTACCGCCAACGCCATGGGCTTCAACACCTTGGGCAATTTCAACACTATTGACATTCGTGGCAATGATAGTATCGTGGATATTCCTGCTCATATTCAAGAAATGGTGGAAATGTCTTTTCTCATTCATTCTGGCAGCACTCACAGTAACCTGTTTTCTATATATATTTAGTTTAGCTATGGAACGGGCTTTCAATCCCGGACCAGATAATTTCGGTAAAGAGCACCCCATTCCAACCGGACTGGACTACAACATCCCACTTGAAGAGCGTGAAGAACTACCCTGCCCCGTTGACAGCACGATACAGAATACATGGCTCCAAATTTGGAATGATTTCCAGGGCGGAATGTATACATACGATTTCCACTATCCGGCAATTGAGGAAGGAGAGATATTCCTGCGCTGCTATGAGGCAACAAAAAACAAGCCACTATCATCCAAGCGAATCGCGGAAGCAAGCAAAGTTGCCGTACCCTCTACCACATCGTTTTCAAAGCTTGTCGAAGGACAGAACTTCACCATCTATCCCGGTGATTGGGGCGACTACTACGCTGCGCGCATAGAGGTCTGGCATAGGGATGCCAAGACAGGCAAAGAACGGAAACTGATGGAAAAGGTATATCGCGTCGAGGGTTGGCAACGATAGCTTGAACCGACAAGCGGGGAACAATAACATTGGGGTTAACCGAAAACAAAATTCAGTTTTCTCATTCTGATTCCGAGCGAAGAATATCTCCTGTACTTATCTATTATACAACAATTGAAGAGGCCGACTAAAAAGGCTCTTTTTATCCAACCTCTCTACAAAAGTGGGTGACACATTTCATTTTGGGTCACCCACCTCAATATAAATCGCATAAGGATTAAAACCTTATTACATCTTCCCAGGATTTAATTCTTTCACTAAAAAAGAATAGACATATCGTGGACTTTGATAAAAAAGATGAGTTCTTTTATCAAGCATACGTTGGTACGTGTCAGAATTAAGTACAACTGATAATGCCTGTTCCATTGTCAAATCAGGATTCTCTTTCATCAACTATCGAAACGCTTCACATTCAACTCTCCAAAAGCAACTCATCAACTTCAAATGCCAACACAATGGGTGAACAGTATTCCAGCTGCTCTACTTTAATATTGGCCATCGCCATTGCCTGATTATAATCTGCAGACAAATAGAAACCCTTACCAAAATCCTTATTGTGTTTTGATTTCTGCAAGTCTATCGTATCAAAGGCGACATTTGTACCATGATATAGAATCATTGCAACTCACCTCCTTTCCTGTGGCAGTATTCGGCAATATCACTAACCATAAACTGGAACGATTGAGTATGTACATAGTCATAATGCCTGTCAATAAAATATATACCTTTATATCTGGTAAGATAATTAAAGGCCTGCTTTACCGTCAACCCAAACTTACGTCCGAATTCAGCGACGAAAATCAGTGTCCGCTCTATTTTCTCTGTATTGCTATACATAAATCACTTTCTTATTCAACGCGAGATTGCGATATTATTTTGAATTACACAAGAAGAGTGCATGTTTTTATCCATTTTAGCTAATACATTGTCATCCCGACAGAGCGAAGCAACGAGGGGTCTCGTTTTTTCATGACAACTGCAAATATTTTGACAACCCACACCTTCTTGCTACTGAACCCCAACACCCTTTATTCTTCTTTTTGTTCTCAAATGTTGATTGTCTGCATAAAAAATATGGTTACTTTAGCCGCAAAGGTAGAGTAACCACATTATGGGGTAAAAGACAATAGGATTGTCCATTTGAACCCTATTTCTATAAAAAAACAATAACCCTGAAGTATGCTTCGCAGCAGGGACAGCAGGGTCTTACAGCGCAAAGATAAGAACAAGTTTGAAATAAACAAAGAAATATTACTACTTTTATTTATTCCATACTCAAAATTAACCTTTTTAGCATTATCTTTGTGACCGTTAAGAATATTAGGAACAGCAATAATGAAATACGAAGAATTAGTATCTATATTATCACAAGCACGAATAGGCAAATATTATCGTGTTGCAAAAGGTGATAAACAAAGAACTTTACAATTATATCATCACAACCTTAAATTAAGCCAACGATTATTTGGTGTAATAGGAATGTTTGAAATAGCATTGCGTAATGCGATACATAACCACTATTCACAACAATTCAATGACAAAGATTGGATAGTCAATTCAACTGCACCCGGAATGTTGCTCGCATATGATGCAAAAGAAATATCCGATGCACAGAATGAATATAAGAAAAAAGAAATATACAGTGCAGACAAAATGGTTGCCACCTTTAATTTTGGATTTTGGACTTACCTTTTCACAAAAAACAATTATAGGATAGGTGGTAAAACACTATTGCAGATATTCCCTAATAAGAAAAAAGGTCTAACACAGAAAGAAGTATATAATGACCTTTGTGCCATACGAGAACTACGCAACCGTATAGCACATCACGAACCAATCTGTTTTGATAAATCTAAGAATTTAAGTACCCAATATGTTGTAAAACACTATGATTTAATCAAGACATATTTTACCTATATGGGATATGACGCGAATAAATTACTGAAAATTGTAGAAAAGCCAGATAGCGTAATCAAAGAAATAGATAAATTATAAGCACTTTTTAACCATATAATAAAAAAGCATTATATTTGCATTGTTTATTCCCGGTAGCCCCTGATTCGTCAAGCTATCGGGTTTGGTTTTTATATATGGCAAAGCGGATTTATCTTAGGACAAACCCGCTCTTTTTTTCTAAAACCAAGACCCTTTATCATCATTTTTGTTCTTAAATATTGATTGGCACAACGAAAGTAGAGTAACCACATTATGAGGTAAAAGACAATAGCAAAATGCAGAGTCCTGCATTGTCATCCCGACAGAGCGCAGCGACGAGGGATCTCTATTAATCCCGAAACGTCATTCAGAAGGGATTTATTAAATTCTTTTTTTTGGAGCTAACACTCCGCATTACAGCAGCCTTTTCCTGCTTACAACAAAATACGCCACAACCATCACAAATGTCGCAATCTCGCTTAGCGGCATGGCGAGCCATATTCCTTTCACACCTAATGCGCCGGGGAGGAGCATGAAGCAAGGAATCATAAAAATCACTCCGCGAAGAAGGGCGAAGATTATCGCGGGTTTGGCGCGTTCTATGCTCTGGAAGTAGCCCACTGCAACAAGGTTCAGGATGAAGAAGAGGAAACCTATAGCAAAATAGGGGAAGCCACTGACAGCTATCTGCGCAGCGGTCTCTGTTGTCGGTATGAAGAGTCCGACGAGCTGACCGGGGAACATTGTGAAGGCAACGATTGAGAGCAGCGAGCCCACTACTGCCGTGCGGCAGGAGATTGCCAGTGCTTCGGCCACGCGGTCCTTGCGGCCGAGGCCGTAGTTGAAACTGACGATTGGCTGTGCCGACTCGGCTATGGCGTTGCCGAACATGAAGACGAACGGCAGGTAGTAGCATGCGACACCGAAGGCGCCCACGCCTGCATCGCCCAGATACTTCATGAAGACCTGATTGCCTATGAACATAAGCATTGCCATTGTCACCTCGCTGAACAGCGCAGGGAAGCCTATCTTGCATTGGTAGGCGATGTTGCGCACTGTAAGGGCCATGCTCTTCATGCTCATCTTTATGCGGTATAGTGTGAGTATCTTGGCACTGAAAAGGATGTAGGACACTGTCATGACACCACCGACAACTGTGCTCAATGTCGACGCTATAGCAGCGCCTTTAACGCCCATGCCAAGAGGAAAGATAAAGAGCCAGTCGAGCAGCATGTTGAGCGCTGCGGGAACAACATTACACCACATGGCGTACTTGGGCGCACCGTCGAGGCGAATGATGAACAGGCCTATGATCGACCACACCATGAACACGGCCGAAGGTATAAGATAAACCATATAATCGCGTACAAGCGGCAGCAGTGAGGGCGAGGCACCTAACCATAGCGAGATGCGCTCGGGTATTGCAAGCACAAGCGCAGTAACGGCAAGGACAAAGAGTCCCGAGAAGAGCATTGCCTGAGTGGTATTGATGCGTGCGGCTTTGGTGTTCTCTTTAGAGAGGTGTATTGACGCGACAACTGAGGCGCCCATTCCCATCATGAGCGCAAAGCCCGAGAGTACAAGGAAAATAGGATAGCAGATGTTTATCGCAGCTATTCCGTGACTGCCCACACCCCACCCCACGAACATGCCGTCGGCCACCGTCAATAGCGACCAGCTTGCCATGCCCATCAATGTGGGGAAAAATATCTGTCTGAAAAGTCTGGAAACCTTAACCGTTCCAAAATCAATATCATCTCTGCCTGACATAATATATGTTTTATACTGTTGTACAAAAATAGCTTTAATCTATTCTCTGTACTCTATTCTCTGTACTCTGTTATCTGTACTCTGTTATCTGTTCTCTGTCATCTGTTCTCTGTACTCTTTTGATACGCATCCCGCGGGTCACCGTTTGCAAGGTATATGACACCGCAATACTTAAAGCCGTAAGCGCGCAGAATGTGGTGCATGATTACGTTGTCGCGGTGGGTGTCGATACGTATAGTTCCGGTGCGCTCAAAGGCCCAGTCGAGCAGACGACGGGCACATCCTTTGCCGGGCACACCAACCGCAATGCGGTGAATTACATGATAAGGTTCATCATTGAGCCATACACCGCCCTCTATTACCGAATATGTAGGGTCCGGCCCGGGAATGAATGCCATAGTCGCAACAATGGCATCATCGTCGCACATTACATAGCATACCCCGGCATCGATGTCCTTCTTTACAATCTCCTCCGAAGGGTAGCCGCTACCCCACTGGTGCATGTTCCCGCTTGCGCGCATAATGCCCTTTGCACACTCAAAGATGTGCATAAGCGCGGGTATATCATTGTATATTGCTTTGCGGATATTCATATAAACGGAAAACTTGTGCCTTTAACAAGACGTCTAAGTGAAACGGTTTAGATGCTTCGCTGCGCTCCAGCATGACAGTACTATGATTGCTTCTCGCGATTTTGTCATCCTGAGCAGCGCGAAGGATCTCTTCTTTGCCAAAATGACTGCTTATGCAAATATACACCATTTCCCCCAAGCAAGCAAACAGACATCCTCCTTACCCAATAGCCTTTTTATCGTTAAACAATATTAATTTTATTGTTTTTCTTTCTATTTTTATTGTTTTACGATAAATTTGATATACATTTGCAGTGCCGGCTTGCATTATTTACCGTTTAAAAACACTCAAAATTATGGAAACAAAAGGTTACAAAGGAATGATGGGAGTGACAATCTTCGCGTCTTTATTGTGTATTGTGAGTATTGTATGGATTCTTTGCCAGAGCTATTTCATCAGCACGGGCAGCGGTGAGGGCTGCATTGTGTGGCACGATGAACTCTACCCTCTCCAGGCGGGGATATTCATTGGGCGCCTTGTATTCAAGACTCTTTTCTACGCATTGATTATGGCGTTCCTCTTCAAGCAATTAAAGGCTATAAAAGACGGGATGCTCTTTCCTCGTGCGAATGTAAAGATAATGTACACCATCGCAGTGTGCTACCTCATCGGCAACCTGTGCGATGATAACATATCGACAGCATTGCTTTTTGAGGACAGCGGGAAATTAGTCATCAACAGCGACACATTGCTCTATGCCGCATTGCTTGTGATTTTTGCACTTATATATAAGGTTGCGGTAAAAGTGAGTGAGGAGAATAATTTAACGATATAATTCTATACCACATCTATTATGAATGAGAATATGAAAGAGGAAAAAACATCTACAAAAAGAATCAAGCGCATTATAAATATTTTTGCCGCCATCTGGTCGATAGTACTTGTTGCTGCAGTGATTTATCTTCGCATCAAGAGTAACATACCGGCAGTCCTGCTGTATATGTGTATGGGAGTTGTATATGTAGGCGGATTGCTGGTATTCCAGAAGGTTCTTGAGCATAGCCGTATGAAAAAAGAATTTGAAGAGGCCAATCGCGAATGCGAGGAAGAGGAAGAAAGCAAGAGCGCTGTTGACGAAAAGCCGGACCACTTGGCTCTGACGATAGTAGCCCTGATAGGATTCTTCATGGCAATATCCGGTTGTGTTGATACTGTAAGTAGCATAATCACAGCACCCGCCAATGGTCTTACGTTGCAAGGATATCTGCCACAATGTGTAGAGATACTTACGTTGCTGATATGTTGTACGTTTATTGCTATCATCTTGTACAACGTATCAAAAAGACGCGTTTTCGACAACCGTAATTCCTTTTGCATATATGGCGTTGGAGCTACCATTATAATAAGCACTCTGTTGCAAAATGAATGCTGGGAAACGACAACGATGCTGCCGAACGGAAATGTGACATTCTATTATATGCTTTTCGGTACATTCATCATCTTTTTCGGTCGCTTGTTCGACATTGCAATCAAGTTGAAAAAGGAACAGGACCTCACTATATAAATAACTACAATCATGGCTATCATAGTAAATGTAGATGTCATGCTTGCGAAGCGCAAGATGACCTCGGGCGAGCTTGCCGAAAAGGTGGGGATTACCCAGGCAAACCTCTCGATACTGAAGACTGGAAAGGCTAAAGCTGTGCGTTTCAGCACTCTCGATGCACTGTGCAAGGCGCTTGACTGCCAGCCGGGTGATATACTTGAATACAGGGAAGAGGAATGAAAAGGAGTCTTGTAATTTGTATGCTCGCAGCATTGCTTGGTATTTGCAATGTAGCAGCACAGGAACGCGCAACAATTCTTAAGGAAGTGAGCAACGACAGCACTGCATGTATATATGCAAGGGCACTGCCCGAAGCTGTTATATACAGCGGAAAGAAAAAGAGCAAGAAGCTTGCAAACAAAGGAATGCGCGTGGCAGGGACACGAACCGCGTGGACACCTGAGAATATTGGGCAGGAGATTGGTTCTGTTGTAGAGACTGAGAACACGTTCCAGGTGCAGGAAATATCCTTCAATGTGATGTCAAACGGCATCAAAGGTCTGAAGCTGAGCATAAACATTTATGCATTGGACGAAGAGAAAATGCAGTATTGCAACGTAATGCACACTCCAATGAATATTGATATTCCTCTATGCACCGACAAGAAGGAATTGACGGTGTGCCCCACAGAGCAACTGTTCCTTGCTCCGGGACGTTATTTGGTTGCTGTCAAAATGGTAGACTGCGACGCAAGCGTCAAAGAAGAATGGAGCGACAACGCCAAGTGGGACAACAAGAAGAGGTACAGCATGAGCAAGCAGAGCATACACTTTCCGCTCTATATGAAAAGCAGCTACACACGCAAAGGCATAGCCGATGAACTTGAAAAAGTACCCGTAAATTTGGGACTGACAGTGAAAGGCGTCGAGTACAGATGATGAGAATGTATATTGTGTAGGTTTAAGGTGTAGGGCGTATGGTTTAATGTGTAAAGTTGCGAGTAAGCGAATTTCTCAATTAAGCGAGCTAACACAAACAAAACCTCCAACACCCACAACAATGGGTGTTGGAGGTTCTGTTTTACATCCATTTATGGAATAGAAAAAGCTCCGCCACTCACCAAGTGAGGGGAGGTGGCGCGAGCAAAGCGAGCGACGGAGGGGAGAAAAATCTCATAACTGGCACTTAGGACAAGATGCTTCACTACGTTTCAGCATGACATAAACCACGGACTTGTCATTTCGACGACTGCAAGGAGGAGACGTGTTGTTGAGAGCTTTGCCCTAAAAAATCCCGAAAACCACGGATAGAGATTCTTGACTTGTTGTTCCTGATGCAGGAATCTGTTACACTTCTAAATTTATTTCACTTCTTTATACGTACTTTTGCACGTTTATTCGTACCTTCGCAAACATCACAGAATAAACCAAAAGACAAAATACGATGAAAAAAATTTATTATTCACTTTTTGCATTATCAATTATGATAGGTATGACTGCATGCAGCCCCGGTAAGGGTTCTGCACCCGCGAGCGACAACACCATCCTTGCCGAGAGCAAGGCTCCATTCGGCGCACCGGAGTTTGACAAGTTCAAGATCGAGGACTACAAGGAGGCGTTCGACTACGGACTGGCCGAGAAGCATGCCGACATCAAGGCAATTATCGAGAACACCGACGAGCCCACATACGCCAACACCATAGACGCGCTGGAGCTCAGCGGAAAGAGCCTTGACAAGGTGAGCTCAATCTTCTTCAACCTCAACGAGAGTGAGAACACACCGCAGATGACCGAGATTGAGGAGTATGTGACTCCAAAGCTCACTGAGCTCAGCGGATACATATATATGAACGACACTCTGTTCGGCCGCATCCGCACGCTTTATGACAACCGCGAGAATCTGGGCCTCGACGAGGAGCAGATGATTGTACTCGACAACTACTACCAGTCGTTTGTACGTGGCGGCGCACTCCTCAACGAGGAGGACAAGGCTACCCTGCTCGACATTGACACAAAGCTTGGCCTTGCACAGATAAAGTTCAGCAGTAACCTGCTTGCCGACAACAAGGCGTTCAAGCTTGTCATCACCGACAAGGCCGACCTTGCTGGCCTGCCACAGGGTGTCATTGACGCAGCTGCAGCCGAGGACGGCAGCTGGGTGTTCACACTCGACAAGCCCAGTTGCATACCGTTCCTGCAGTATGCCGACAACCGTGCACTGCGCGAGAAGGTGTACAAGGCATACTACGGTCGCGGCGACAACAACAACCAGAACGACAACAAGGCCATTATAAAGGAGATTCTGCAGTTACGTCAGCAGAAGGCAAAGCTCCTCGGCTTTGAGAGCTTCGCACACTTTGTACTCGACGAGAAGATGGCAAAGACACCCGAGGCGGCACTTGACCTGCTGAACAAGATATGGGAGCCCGCAGTGAAGCGTGCAGCAGAGGAGCGTGCCGAGTTGCAGAAGATTGCCGACCGCGAGGGTGCCGGCATCAAGGTCGAGGGTTGGGACTGGTTCTACTACACCGAGAAGCTCCGCAAGGAGAAATATGCGCTCAACGACGAGGTTATAACACCATACTTCAAGCTCGAGAATGTGCTGCAGGGAGCATTCGACTGCGCCACAAAGCTCTATGGCGTCAAGTTCGTGAAGCGCAACGACATTCCCGTATATCACCCCGAGGTAAGCACCTACGAGGTTCTTGACAGCGAGGGCAACCACTTGAGCGTGTTCTACACCGACTTCTTCCCACGCGCCACAAAGCGTCAGGGAGCATGGATGACAAACTTCGTGAACCAGCGCAACATCTGCGGCGAGAATGTACGTCCGATGGTTGTCAACGTATGCAACTTCACAGCTCCACAGGGCGACACACCAGCACTGCTCAACATCGACGAGACACGCACACTGTTCCACGAGTTCGGCCACGCGCTCCACGGCATGCTCACACAGACACACTACCCCAGCGTTAGCGGAACGAACGTGAAGCATGACTTTGTAGAACTCTTCTCACAGGTCAACGAGAAGTGGGCGGTACACCCCGAGGTGATGCCTACATTCGCAAAGCACTACAAGACAGGCGAGCCTATCCCTGCCGAACTTATCGGGAAGATGCAGCAGAGCGCATTCTTCAACCTTGGCTTCGAGACTACAGAGCTTGTAGCTGCTGCTTTGCTCGACATGAAGATGCACCTCATTGAGGATTACAGCAACTTCGACTGCAATGAGTTCGAGAAAGAGCTTCGTCAGGAGCTCGGCTTCATCCCCGAGATCGAGTACCGTTACCGCAGCACCAACTTCGCGCACGTATTCGGCGGCGGTTACGCTGTAGGTTACTATGCATACCTGTGGGCCGAGGTGCTCGACTGCGACGCCTTCGAGCTCTTCAAGGAGAAAGGAGTATTTGACCCTGCTACAGCAGCGGCATTCAAGAACCTCCTTGAGATGGGCGGCAGCAAGGACCCGATGCGTGAGTACCGCAAGTTCCGTGGTGCAGACGCCAACCCTGATGCTCTGCTCCGCACACGTGGTTTGATTTAATTCTTATAATCATGGAAGAGAGAATAGAAAAAGCCGTCTCACTATTCAAAGAGGGTTACAACTGCAGCCAGTCGGTTGTGGCTGCATACGCCGACCTCTACGGCTTCACCCAGGAGCAGGCACTCAAGATGTCGGCATCTTTCGGTGGAGGCATAGGCCGCATGCGCCAGACCTGTGGCGCAGCCTGCGGACTGTTTCTGCTCGCAGGTCTTGAGAGCGGCTGCACCGAGGGCAAGGACCGCGAAGGCAAGGAGGCGAACTACAAGATGGTACAGGAGTTCGCCGAGGAGTTCCGCAAACGTAACGGCTCGCTCATCTGCGCCGAGCTGTTAGGTCTTGCAAAGAACGCTCCCACACCGGCAACCCCCGAGGCACGCACTGCCGAGTACTACAAGAAACGCCCTTGCGTGAAAATGGTAGAAGAGGCAGCACGTATCTTTGGAGAGTATCTTGAGAGCAAGTGATTTGACATTGATAATATCGCAAGAGAGGCGGAGAGGTTTCCGTCTCTCTCATTTTTTTGTATATATAAATCCCGTAACAGAACGACAGGAAAACAAAATCCAATGTTAATGTATTGTGGTACAATATGTGTTGTATTTTTCTACATAGTGGAAGATTATTGTGGGTTTTAGACTAAAAACAACGAAAATTATTGAAAATCACGTATTTTTGTTTGTCAGGTTAATTTTTTTGTTGTACTTTTGCACCCGAAATCAGAAAAGCAAGGTCAAACATGATGGTTATTTATGTATAACACATTATAAACCAATGTTTTTCACCACACATGGCTTTGAGCTATATTAATGTTGAATTAAAATATTAAGAAATTATGATTGAGAATGCTGGTGCATTTGCAGGCCGCATCTGGGCTGCGTTGAACGAGACAGAGGGTCTCACATTGAAAGAGATTAAGACAAAGGCTAAGTTGAAGGAGAAGGAGCTCTACCTCGGTTTGGGTTGGTTGCTTCGTGAGGACAAAATCTTCTCTTGCGTTGCAGGTGAGGAGGAGATCTTCGCTCTCAAGTAATTGCCGAAGTCAATTAATAAGAATAAATAATCCCGATGCATTGCATCGGGATTATTTTGTTATATGACTGCTGAAGATTAAGGGTTCACCTGCAAACTATAGGGGGAATATCTTTTTAACACAGACAAAACATT
>CALCYA010000048.1 GCA_937906165.1 uncultured Bacteroidales bacterium
GCGGTGGAGGAGTTGAATTCTATACATGGATTAATTGCTTGCTTGTGTTTTATCTTCTCAGTCTTGCAACAACAAGTTGCAATCCAGCTCCTCTTGATTCCAAACAAGAGGAGCACTATTGTCTTGCATTTAAATAAATCCTGAAATTTTTCACCTTTAACACCACTTTGTGGAATTGAAACTTGGCTACACTCGCTGTGCAATTGCAAGCAAGCTTGCATTGCGCTCGTTTGCAAAAGTTTTCCGTTTTTCGCTTTAAAGCAGCCTTCTTATTTCTTTTTTATCTGTGAAGGGGTAAACCCGTAGAAACTGTGGAATACACGGGTGAAATATGCCGCATCTTCAAAACCGCACTGCATAGCCACTTCGCTGACACTGTATACCGAGGTCTCCAAAAGCTCCTTGGCTCTCTCCATCCTCATTCGCAATATATAAGATTGGGTGCTGTAGCCTGTTATTGACTTTATGCGCCTGTAAAGCCTTGAACTGCTCAGATGCATCTTTCCGGCAAGTGCCTCGACGTTGAATGTGGAATTCCCTATGTTGTTGGCTATAATCTCGTTTAACTTGCCTATGAATGCCCTGTCATCTGCGCTCGGTTTGTTATCTTCGTCAGTGCCGATGTCCTGTGTCTCTGAATTGCGTGATTGCAGCATCCTGCGTTGTTCAATCAGTTTCTTCACGCGTATCAGAAGTTCCTCGGCATTGAATGGTTTCTGCATATATGCGTCGGCTCCTTTTTCAAGTACTCTGATACGGACTTCATCCTCTCCGCGTGCCGTTACAACCACTATCGGAATATGGCACAGCAACTCCGAGTCACGCAAGCGTGAGCATAGCTCCTCTCCACTCATCTCGGGCATCATAAGGTCTGTTATTATAAGGTCAGGACGTAGCTTCTCGGCATACATCAGTGCCTCGTATCCGTTGCCTGCGGTGTGTACCTCATAATAGTCCTGCAACAGGGATTTCATGTACAGGATTACATCTGCGTTGTCTTCTACAACAAGCACCCTGCAACGCTCTGTGTTGTTTTCAGGAACCTCCCTCTTTTCGGTCGGCAACAGCTCATTTCCCGCCTTGTTGCCGAATGTCCCTTTTGTACACACTGAATATCTTGCCTCGATGTCGGCCGGTTGCCTCATCGGCAGTCTCAATATCAGTTCTGCGCCACCGTCAATGCTGTTACGTGCCTCGACGGTGCCGTTCATATATTCTATCATCTGCTTGACATACGGGAGTCCCACTCCTGTACCGGTTGCTTCGGCTTTGTTGTTGCTTCCCTGGTAGAATTGCTCGAACACATGCGGCAGGTCCATGACGTTGAATCCGCAGCCCGTGTCGGTAATATGCAATACTACAAATTCCTTCTCGCATGTTGCACTCACGGTCACCTTTCCGCCTTCGGGAGTGTATTTGAAGGCATTGGAGAGCAGGTTGCGGATAATCTTCTCCAGATAATCGGGGACAACGCCGATTTCAAGCTGTTCCTCCTTTGCCGTAAAGGTAAGGTCAATCTTCCTCAGGCGTGCGTAGTCGGTATAACCGTCAATTATCCCTCGAATGGCAATAATGATATCCATCTTGCACCACTCGTGGTTATCCACACCCGATTCCAGTGATGCGATGTCAAGCAACTGGTTCACCAGATTCAGCAGGTCGTTGCCCTGTCGCTGTATTGAGCTTATGTACTGTTCGTTTGTCTGTTGGCTTGCTCCCGGCTTTCTCAAACGCTCGGCAAGCCCCAGTATAACGGTGAGCGGAGTACGGAACTCGTGGGTGATGTTTGTGAAGAATGTGGTACGCATGTTGTTCATACGCTTGAGCATACGTATGTTGCTGCGGCGTGTACGCAACACATAAATGAACATTACAACGAGCACGAGTGCGAATATGAGTACTGTAATGGAGAGGTATTGGAGAGTACGGCTCAGTTTTACCTCCTCTTCGTATGCAATGCGTATGTCCTCAATCTGTTTTGTGTACTGTGCCTTTTCGTATCCCATGTATGAGTCGTGCATCTGCTGCATGTTCTCGCTGCTGTGCAGACTGTCATTGTATTCGTGCCACATCTTGTAGTGTTTTATGGCATTCTCATACTCCCCGTCAAGCTCCTCATATTCGGCCAACATCTGATATACCTCGGAAAGAAGACTGTAGGAGTGAGACTCCTCTGCCAGCTCCAGGCTCTTCATCAGGTATTTGTGTGCCATATCACGGTTGCCCTGCCTCATATACAGCCGTGCCATTGACATTGCCGGCTTGAATGCATGCCAGCAGTCCTTGCTGTCTTTTATCAGTTCATAGGCCCTGCCATATTCCATTAAAGCGCTGTCATACATCAGGGCAGTCTCGTATAGTCCTCCAAAATTGTTATGGCACAGGGAAATTCCCAACTGTGAGCCGGCTTTTCTGTTGCATTCCATCGACAGCTTGTGGTACACCCATGCCGAGTCTATCTGTCCGTAGCTCTCGAATACCGCTCCAAGATTGGCAAAGTTGATGGCACGCCCAAGGTCGCTGCCCAGCTGTGTCTCGCCTTCCAGTGCCATGCGCAACATTTTCTCGGCAACCTTCATGTCGCCCATACTGAGGTGTATGTTGCTTATTCCGTTCAGTGAGACGACACGGTTCTTAACGGCCTCGTCCGAGTTCTGGTCGCTGTATTGTCCGCAATACTCAAGCGCCTTGTAATGCTGGATAGATGCATCTTTCAATTGTCCCATACGGCGATAGGCTGTACCCAGATTGTTCAGTGACCGCATAATCTCCATTGTGTCGGCAGACATTATGCTGTACTCCAATGCCTTGTTGTGGGCGGTGAGAGCATCGGTGAACTCTGAATTCTTGCGGAGGTTATATCCTAATACATTGTATGTGATAGCCAATGCTACAAGGTCTTCCTTCTGCTCATATCGTGTGATGTATGCGGCAAGTGAATCGTAATCATGTATATGCTGTACAGTGGCTCTTATCTCTTTCTCTCTGGCTCTGGAATGTGCCGCCTTGGTAGCGGCATTGCCGCATGATTGCAGAATTGTCACCAAAAGGCAGAACAAGATTGTGTTGGCGGTCTTGAATACGGAAGTGTACATGGTTTGTCCTCCTTTCTGAGAAACTTTTAGAATATATTTGAGCGTCAGTTCAAATATATGAACAAACGAGCGAGATAAGCAAAGTTTACTTTGACATTTCACTGCGAGTGCAGTCTATATTCGCAGTTTACTGCAAATATACAAACAAACGAGCGAGAAACATCAAGCTTGCTTGAATGTTTTTTACTGCGAGTGCAGAAAATATTCGAGGTTTACCTCAAATATAACAAATTATTTTAACTTTTCTTGACAATGCAGGCCAATTTTTAATTCAGCCATAAAGACATCCTGTTTGTCTATTCTTCGGCTATGAGGGTGCGTTTCCACAATGATACCTAATACACGCTTAAAGTGTCTGTATAATCATGCATGACAAAAGTTTCTCTCTTCTTTAAAACCTCCAAAGTAGGATTTATTCGACAAAAAAACGCACGATAACTCCTAACTCGCTATTCTCAATAGCTGTAACTTTGCACAAATAATGGATTTTGAATAGAACAACTATTGTAGCGCAAACTGATTAAAACACGAGAATATGAAAAAAGAACTGTTATTTACAATTATGCTGGTGCTGGGCATGTTGTCTGTGCCAGTGAAGGTGATTGGACAAAAGGTGTTGCCTGAAAAGTATGGTAATTACTCATATACGGTACAAGGTACTGCTGGTACGGTAATGTGGCGTGTGTATCCTGAATCTCAAAATAGTAGTTATGCAAGAATCTGTTTTTTTCTAACGCGTCGTCGCCCGTTGTTGAAAACAGTTGGATAATAACGAACAATCCCTCCTCTGTGACTATTACAACGTTATTTCAAAATATAAAATATGCCGATTTAAGTTACTACCAGATGGGCGAGTATCCTAGAATAGGTAAGATAGGCAATAATACTTTTTCTCAATTTAAGAATTTGATTAGTGTAATACTACCTTGGAGACGTGATTTTCAAATAGGTAATTACGCATTTAATGGATGTGGGAGTTTGACAAGTGTGTATGCTTATACCAATGCGAATGATGCGCTTAGTGCTGAAGGCCTGATGTATGTATCTTCAATCGGTGACGGCGCCTTTGAGGGAACTTCTATCCGATGCAGTAAAATAGGTACTGACGCATATGAACAAGGTATAATCGGTTCTCGAGCTTTTTATGGATGTTCAGATATTACAGAACTTACAATAGATAATGTTAACAATATTGGCAATCTGGCATTCGGAGATTGCTTTCGTCTTTCAAGACTCACTTTTGGTGATTATGTTTATGATATATCAAGTAATGCTTTTGAAGGATGCGCTAACCTGCAAGCTATTCATATAGGCAAGAATGTTTCGAAATACACTTGTTGGAACACTATTTTTCCTGCATCTTTGGGAGCACTTGAAACTATTACTGTTTCAGCAGATAATGCCAACTACTTGAGTACAGCTACCAACTGTCTGGTTGACAAAAAGGACTTTACACTTTATCTTGGTACCAACAGTTCGGTAATCCCCAATACGGTCAAAATTATTGGTGTTGATGCTTTCAATGGTTGTTCTGGATTGAGCACTATCAATATTCCTGCTTCTGTAACAGAGATAAGAGGCAATGCATTTTTGAACTGTACAGGATTGGCTTCTGTTTGGTGTGAGTCAGAGACACCGGCATCCATACAAACGACTTCGTTTAAGAATATATATTCTGATGCGGTGCTCTATGTGCCAACAATAGATGCTGTTACTGCTTACAAGAACTCTGCATGGAACAATTATTTCTCTGACATCAGGGTTGCTAAGAAAGAGGCAAATGGCATGTCTTGGGGATTAATCCCTTATGGCACAGGCACAGGCAAGTACACCCTTTGGATTAGTGGCATAGAAGAACTTGGGAACTTTAGTGCTGAGGGTGGTGCTCCTTGGAGCCAAGATATTGATAAGATAGTTGCGGTAGATGTTAGGTATGGAGTGAAACGTATCGGTCATTCTGCGTTTAAAGATTTTGGAGCAGCTGGCACAGAGGTAACCTTTAACCTTCCGTCTTCGTTAGTTTCTATTGCTGACTATGCGTTTTTCTGTTGCCCAACACTCAAGAACATCACCATCCCTGCATCGGTAGAGACGATTGGTGCAGCATGCTTTAGGTTGTGTCCAGTACTGGAATCTGTTACCTTTGAGGAGGGCAGCAAATTAACGTCTATAGCTCAAAATGCGTTTGGAGAATGCCCAACACTCAAGAACGTCACCATCCCTGCATCGGTAAAGACGATTGGTATGGAATGCTTTGCATGGTGTAGCGCATTGGAATCAGTTACCTTTGAGAAAGGCAGTAAATTAACGACTATTGGAAAGAACCTATTTTATGAATGCTCTGCACTCAAGAATATCACCATTCCTGCATCAGTAGAGACGATTGGTGAGTTTTGTTTTGCCTATTGTTATGAATTGGAATCTGTTACGTTTGAGGAGGGCAGTAAATTAACGGCTATTGGAGATGATGCCTTCGATTGTTGTGAGGCACTCAAGAGTATTACCATTCCTGCATCAGTAGAGACGGTTGGTCAGTACTGCTTTGCATGGTGTTCTGCATTGGAGTCTGTTACCTATGAGGAGGGCTGTGAATTAACTGCTATTGAAGGTCATGCATTCCACAGTTGTAGTGCACTCAAGAATATTATCATTCCTGCATCTGTAGAGACGATTGGTGAGTATTGCTTTGCCTCCTGTTTTGCATTGGAATCTGTTACCTATGAGGATGGTAGCACATTGAAGTCTATAGGAAATAATGCATTCGATTTCTGTGGAAGTCTAAAGAGCATTACCATCCCGGCATCAGTAAGTACGATTGGTGGGTACTGCTTTAGTGTATGTTCTGCATTGGAGTCTGTTACCTTTGAGGAGGGCTGCATATTATCGTCTATTGCAAATTATGCCTTCAATGGGTGTTCTGCACTCCAAAGCATCACCATCCCTGCATCTGTAGTGACGATTGGTGAGCATAGCTTTGCTGGATGCTCGAAGTTAAGTTCCGTTACTATCGGTGAATCAGTTACAGGTATTGGCGATTGTGCATTTTCTGATATTCCCGATGGTGCTGTAATTACTTGTCTGTCATACAACCAGAAGATAGTTGACGTTCAGGAATCTTCGTTTAATCCGAAATCAGTCTTGAGGGTTTACTATACTCCCAACTATAGTGATTTGAGCGGTTACTTCAGCAAAGTCGAGGGCATTCCTGTAACTATCACCGATGGAGCAGTGGATAACTACGAGGACATATATGAAGAGGAAATACTCCTGAGTTGCATGGAGTACAAGCGCACACTGCTTGCCGACTCCAGGTGGAACGCATTGTATGTTCCGTTCGAGATTCCTATGGCAGAGATTGCTGACAAGTATGATGTGGCATATATCAACGACGTGCGTCTGTACGACAGCGACAATGACGGCGACATCGACGAGAACGGCATGGAGGTGGAAGTTGTCTACGTGAAGAGCGGTACGCTCAATGCCAACACTCCTTACCTTATCCGTGTGAAGAAGAGTCTGTCGACTGAAGCAAAGGAGGCTGCTCGTAATATGAACCTGTCACTGAGCACAAGATTGTGCCCTGCTGTGGAGAACACATTCGACTGTTCATCAGTATACAAGACATTCAAGTTCTCAGGAATCTATAGCAGAATAATGAGCGAAGAAATCCCGGGAGCCTATGCCATAGCAGGTGACGGCAACTGGCACACAATCAGCGATGGCAGTTGGTTGAATCCTTTCCGCATATTCCTGACAATAGAGAACCGCGACGGTACACCTTACCAGTCAATCAGTTCGTCTGCCATCCGTAACCGTGTGGCAGGTGAAGAGGATGGGACAACCGGAATCAACGATACTCAGCTGGCACAGGATAAACAGCAGACAGTATACGACCTGCAGGGCCGTCCTGTGGAGAATCCTACAAAGGGAATTTACATCGTGAACGGAAAGAAGACCTTAATAAAGTAAAATACTAAACACAAGAACAATATAATAACAAATTACAGCTATGAAAAGAATGTATATTAAACCTGAAATCAGTGTTGAAGAGGTTGTCACTGAAATGTTGGCAACAAGCGGAGGAGGAACAGAGAGTGGAGGCATCATAGATCCTAATAATCCGGAAGTTCCGGCAGCCAACAGCCAGCGTGATGGCTGGGGTAACCTGTGGGGTAACGATAAATAAACCGTAACGCCCAACAACAAATAGCGAGGACTGTGATTGCAGTCCTCGCTATTTGTTGTTATGGAATGTGGGTATTAATAATAACCAATCAATAAGAGTGCTTTATCTCCTCACCCTTTTAGGGAGCTCCTCTTGAACTCAAACAAGAGGAGCACTATGAACTTTGATTAAAATAACGTGGGTTTGATATAACAATTAGTACTGTAATTTAG
>CALCYA010000049.1 GCA_937906165.1 uncultured Bacteroidales bacterium
TTGTACCTTCACCTGAAGGTGCAGCTACATTTGCACTCGCTGAAAAAATACAAGGCAACCCTTGTCTTTTCGCTCGTTTATTTGTACCTTCACCTGAAGGTGCAGCTACATTTGCACTCGCTGAAAAAATACAAGGCAACCCTTGTCTTTTCGCTCGTTTATTTGTACCTTCGCATTAATTTGCGCAATAGCGCAGAATCGGTATCTTAAATGGGTCGGGGCGAGCAGAATAATCAAAAGAAAAACGGTTATCAGCATACAATCAAATATCTGGGCATTTTTGGAGGTGCTCAGGGATTTTCAATGCTCCTCAATATGCTACGTACCAAAATGACCAGTGTGTTGTTAGGTGTCGCCGGTCAGTCTATCATTACTATCTCTAACCGTACAATACAGATGTTCAGCGACTGTACAGGCTTAAGTCTTGCTTTCAGTGCAGTGCGCAGGATGTCCGATGCATATGAGAATAGTGATGATGCCATAGTCGAGCATTGTGTCAAGGTGGTTCGCAGCATAGCTCTCCTTACCGGGATGCTCGGCATACTACTTATGCTTGCTGTCACACCTTTCATCAGTGAATGGATCTTTCGTGGTTCAAGTGACTATTATCTTGCAAAACTGTTGCTTCTTTCTCCCGTAGTCATGCTGATGGCTGTATCGAATGGTGAAATAGCTATATTGCGTGGAACAAGACGACTCAACAAGGTTGCACTCTATTCTTTGGCTACTTCAATAATATCATTGCTCATTTCTGTTCCGTTGTATCTTGTCGTGGGTTTAGGTGGTATCTTTCCTGCAATTTTTGCAACGGCATTCCTGCAGATGTGTGTACTGCTGTACTTCACAGTCCCACACTACAAGTATAAGGTGTCGCCGTTCTCTTTGAGACTATTGCGAGAGGGTGTCGATATGGTTAAAATGGGAGCAGGATACATTTTCGCTTCAATCCTGACCTCCTCTGCAATGTGGCTGATATGTGCATTGTTGTCCGATTTCGGTGATGGTGAAAGTGCTGGACTTTTCAGTGCCGGATTCGTGATGATAAGCCTTTTGCCGGGTATATTGTTCGCTGCGCTTGATTCGGAGTATTATCCGCGTTTATCGGGTGTGGCGGCAAAGACGGATGTCCGCAATGCCATGGTAAATGAACAGGTCGAGGTGCAGCTTCTTGTACAGGCGCCGTTGCTTATGGCTTTTGTGGTTGCTATGCCGTTGTTGGTACCTCTCTTTTATGATGCAGAGTTTGTGCCGGCAATAGCAATGGCACAGTTTGCAATGTTTGGAATGTTCATGCGTACAATGACGTACCCGATTTCGTTCCTGCCTCTTGTCAATAATGATACTGTAGTGTTTGTGATACTTGAGGGCGTATATAATGTCCTTCTGGTGACCCTTGTGGTGGTGGGCTTCCTGCACGACGATTATGTTGGTGTAGGTGTAGGAATTGCTGTAGCACATACAGTAGACTTTGCTGTCGTATACGCTGTAGCCCGCTTCAGGTACGGAATGCGGCTTTCGGTTGATGCGGTATGTTACTTTTTGTTGCATTTCCCTCTTTTTGTTGCAGTCATAGCTATGGCGATGTCATGTGGATGCAGTTGGTACTATTGGCTTCTGGGAGGGATATTCGTGTTGCTCTCCATGGCTGTTTCACTTTGGATGTTCAGCCGTATGTCGGTATTGCCTGGAGTTGTGGATAAAATATTTAAAGTGTTCAAGAGATGAGAAAAGTATTCGTCATATTGTTGTATCTCATTTCAGCTGTCTTGCCGTCTAACGCCCAGCATGATTGTGGCGGTTTCTTGTCGCCTTTTGACTTTGGACTGTTCCTGAGCGGAAATTTCGGCGAACTGCGCTCCAACCATTTCCATTCAGGAATAGATTTCAAAACCCAAGGCGTAGTGGGAAAGCCTATAAGGTGCGTGGCTGACGGTTATATATCCCGTGCAACTGTACAACCTGGTGGTTATGGTCTGGCTCTGTATGTGCAGCACGACAATGGGTATATGACTGTATACGGGCATCTTGACCGCTTCCCGGCCGAGGTGCAGCAGAGGATTCGTGAGTATCAGTATGCTAACGAAACCTTTGCTGTCGATCTCTCTCTTGCACCTGATGAACTGAGGGTGTCAAAAGGTGAGGTGCTTGCTTTTGCCGGCAATACGGGGTACTCCTTTGGACCGCATCTGCATTTTGAAGTGCGTGACTCTACAGGTAATGAGCTGTATGACCCGTTGAAGTTCTATGGCAAACTGCTCAAGGATGGCCGCCCGCCGGTGGCGTCAAAGATTGCTGTGTACCCTATTGAAGGATACGGCGTGGTTGACAGTACGGCAATTTCAAGAGTATGCCCAATAAGGAACGGAACCCTTGCCGATACGCTTAATGTGTGGGGCAGGATAGGTTTCGGTATAAAGGCGCTTGATTATATGGACGGGACGTCAAATAATTATGGTGTCTATCATGTGGAACTTTTTGTTGATGACAGCCTGCGTTTTGAAAGCAGAATGGATAATTTTTCGTTTGCGGAGACAAGGCTCATCAATGCCTGGGCCGATTATACAAGATATGTCAATGATGGCGAGTGGTTCCTGCGCTCGTTCATCCAGGGCAATAACCCATTGCGTGCTGTTAAGGCGGATGATGCCCGCGGAATTATAAATTTTGACGAGGAACGTCTGTATGAAGTAGAATACAGGTTGAGCGACTATCACGGAAACAGCAGTGTATACAGGTTCTGTGTACGTGGAACAAAGCAGGATATCCCGCCGTTTGCGAAAGAGGGGCACTATCTGCTGTGGTTTTTGAACAATATGTTGGAATATGATGCTTTCAGCCTGAATATTCCTGCAGGTGAACTGTTTGACAATACTCTTTTGGAGGTGTGTATCACCGACGGTGAATATGGTGTTTCGCGCAGGTGTTCTTTCGGAAGTGAACCGATACCTGTTTGGCATAAGGCAAAGCTCTCTTTGAAAGTGGATTCGCTTGTTGTTGACAGCTCAAAGCTATATGTAAAGCGCATAACAAAGAAAGGCGGTTATTCTGTCGGCGGAAAATATTCCGGTGGTCTGGTCACTGCGGATGTTACGGCTCTCGGCACTTTTGAGGTTGCCATGGATACTGTACCTCCGCGTCTGTTGCCTATAAGGGAGAACCGATGGATGCGCAACGGAAAAGTGGTACTTGCGATGTCGGACAAGGAGACTTCTGTAAGGTCGTTCCGCGGAACACTCGACGGCAAGTTCGTCCTTTTCAAGTACAGCAGCAAGAATGGCCGTCTTGAGCTTGACCTCAAGGGAGAAGGTGTTTCACGCGGTGTCCACCAATTGAGGGTTGAGGCGGTTGATGCTTGTGGAAATATAGGGGTTTATGAGAAAAAGATAAAATATTGATAAATTGAATTATTATGAAAAAATTAGGATTTTTGTTTATGCTGTTGGTGCTTCTGGCTTCTGCCGGTGAGGCGTGTACCAACTTCCTTGTCGGCAAGAAAGCTTCGGCCGACGGTTCAGTGTTCATCTCATATAGTGCCGACAGTTACGGTATGAGCGGATTTGTTGCCCATTTCCCTGCTGCCATTCATCCCGAGGGCGCAATGCGTGAGATCTACAATTGGGATTCAGGTGATTATATCGGTTCAATACCCGAGGCGCGCGTTACATATAATGTACTCGGAAATATCAACGAGCATCAGGTGGCTATTGCCGAGACTACTTTCGGTGGCCGTGAGGAGCTTGTGGACACAACTGGCCTAATTGACTACGGAAACCTCATTTATATTGCTCTGCAACGTTCGCGTACAGCACGTGAGGCAATTGATGTTATGACATCTCTTGTGGCTGAGTACGGTTACTACAGCAGTGGCGAGAGCTTTTCTATTGCCGACCCCAACGAGGCATGGATTCTTGAGATGATAGGCAAGGGCGGCAAGGAGAAAGGTGCCGTATGGGTAGCTATACGCATCCCCGATGACTGCATCTCGGCTCATGCAAACCAGGCACGCATCCGCAAGTTCGATATGAAGGACAAGGAGAACGTGCGTTACTCAAAGGATGTCATCAAGTTTGCCCGCAAGATGGGATACTTCGACGGCAAGGATGAGGATTTTGACTTCGCTGCAGCTTATTGCCCTGCCGATTTCGGTGGCTTGCGTTATTGTGATGCGCGTGTATGGAGCTTCTTCAATATGTTCGGAGCAGAAGACATGACAAAGTATCTTGCATGGGCGTCCGGTGATGCGATGGCCGAGCCTATGCCTCTTTATATGAAGCCTAAGGCTCCTGTCTCACTTCAGGATATGCAGCGCGGTATGCGCGACCACTATGAGGGTACTCCGTTTGACGTGACAACCGATTTGGGTGCAGGCCCTTACTGCATGCCTTACCGCCCCTCTCCGTTGAGCTTCAAGGTCGATGGCAAGGAGTATTTCAACGAGCGTCCTATATCGACATTCCAGACAGCCTTCACCTTTGTGGCACAGTTGCGCAGTTGGTTACCCAATGCTGTAGGCGGTGTGATGTGGTTCGGTACCGATGATGCCAACATGGTAGTGTTCACTCCTGTATATTGCTGTGCGACAACCGTGCCCGACTGCTACAAGGAGCAGTATGCCGACCCTGTGGTGTTCTCATGGAAATCATCTTTCTGGGTGTTCAACTGGGTTGCGAATATGATATATCCCAAGTATTCAATGGTTATTGATGATATGCGCGGTGTGCAGGGTGCCCTTGAAAAGAGAATCTATGAGCAGAGCAAGGAGGTTGAGGCCGAGGCTCTTGCAGTCATCAAGTCTTCACCCAAATATGCTATCCAGATGCTTACCGATTACACATGCAACAGTGCCGAGGAGGCATTGAGCGAGTGGAAAGCGTTCGGTGAGAAAATCATCGTGAAGTACAACGATATGGTAGTGAAGCAGGAGAAGAACGGTAAGGTGCTGCGTGGCAAGACCGGTCTTGCCGGCAAGATTACCCGCCCAGGCTATCCGCAGGAATATCTGAAGCAGATTGTGGAGCAGACAGGTGATAAATATCTTATTCCGAAAGCAAAATAATCTTAGATTTGTTGTTTATCCAAATAAATGGTTATATTTGCATTCTACAGAAGACATTAACTTAATAATTAACTATAAGTATGGATCAGGAATTGATTAAAATGGTAACGGAAAAGGCTACAGAGTGGCTTTCTCCTGCTTATGACGAAGAGACACAGAAAGAGGTTAAGGCAATGTTGGATAATGAGGACAAGACTCCTCTTATCGATGCTTTCTACCGTGAGTTGGAGTTCGGTACCGGTGGCTTGCGTGGTATCATGGGTGCAGGTAGCAACCGCATGAACATCTACACTGTAGGTAAGGCAACACAGGGCTTGGCAAACTATCTTAACGAGTGCTTCAAGGATTTGGAGCAGATTTCTGTTGTTGTGGGCCATGACTGCCGTAACAACAGCCGTCTCTTTGCAGAGATCTCTGCAAACATCTTCTCGGCTAACGGTATCAAGGTTTACCTCTTTGAGGACCTTCGTCCTACTCCTGAGATTTCATTTGCTATCCGTCACTTGGGTTGTCAGAGCGGTGTGAACATTACAGCCAGCCATAACCCCAAGGAGTACAACGGTTACAAGGCTTATTGGGACGACGGTGCACAGATGCTTGCTCCACACGATGTCAATACAATCAAGCACGTTGAGAGCGTGAAGGTTGAGGATATCAAGTTCCAGGGTAACCCTGCTCTCATCGAGGTTATCGGTGAGGAGGTTGACAATGTGTTCCTCGATGCAGTGAAGGGTCTTATCATCGATCCCGAGGTTATTGAGCGTCACAAGGACCTCAAGATTGTCTATACTCCTATCCACGGTTGCGGCCGCGTGCTCATCCCTGCATCATTGCGCCGTTGGGGCTTCGAGAATATCCACTGCGTAGAGGAGCAGATGGTTAAGGACGGTAACTTCCCGACTGTAGTTTCTCCTAACCCTGAGAATCCTGAGGCGATGACAATGGCCGTTGATCTTGCAAAGAAGATTGATGCCGACCTCGTCATGGCTTCTGACCCTGATGCCGACCGTCTTGCTATCGCTTGCAAGAACAAGGCCGGTGAGTGGATGATCATCAACGGTAACCAGACATGTATGATGTTCCTCTACTACATCATCACCCAGTATACAAAGTTGGGCAAGATGACCGGTAAGGAGTTCGTTGTAAAGACCATCGTTACTACTGAGGTTATCAAGAATATTGCCGAGAAGAACAATCTCAAGATGTATGACTGCTACACCGGTTTCAAGTGGATTGCCAAGGTTATCCGCGATAACGAGGGTATTGCAAAGTATATCGGTGGTGGTGAGGAGAGCTTCGGTTTCTTGGCCGAGGATTTCTGCCGCGACAAGGATGCTGTTTCTGCATGTAGCCTTATTGCCGAGGTTGCCGCTTGGGCAAAGGACAACGGCAAGAGCCTTTATGACCTTCTTATGGATATCTATGTTGAGTACGGCTTCTCTAAGGAGATTACCGTGAACGTGGTCAAGCCAGGTAAGAGCGGTGCCGATGAGATTCGTCAGATGATGGAGAACTTCCGCGCTAATCCTCTCAAGGAGATGGCAGGCGAGAAGGTTGTATGCTACAAGGACTTCAAGGCAATGAAACAGACAGATGCTGACGGAAATGTGACAGACATCGATATGCCAGAGCCGTCAAATGTTCTCCAGTACTTCACTGAGAGCGGTCACAAGGTTTCTGTACGTCCTTCCGGTACTGAGCCTAAGATCAAGTTCTATATGGAGGCTAAGGGCAAGATGGGTTGCCGTGAGTGTTATGCAGACGCTGTAGCAAAGGCTGATGAGACAATTGCAGCAATGAAAGAGGCGATGGGTATCTGATAATACTCCTTATATATTGTATGAAAAAGCCAGGCGTGGATCCACGCCTGGCTTTTTCATTGTTCCTGTTTCGCATGAAATTTGGCTCACCGGCAAAGTCTGGGGGCTAATCAAAAAGTTGAGTGATTTAGGAAAAGAGAGTAACAAAGCGAAAATACTATTGCAA
>CALCYA010000050.1 GCA_937906165.1 uncultured Bacteroidales bacterium
TAATTGCATTTGAAATTTAAACTGAAAAACAAAACACAATATGAAAAAGAGATTATTTACCATTTTATTTGCGCTTGCCACCGTATGTGGCTTTGCACAGGAGATTGTGAAAAAAGATGCAACCTTTGAAGATTATCTCCCTTTGTTTAACGAAGCTGGATATAATGTGTTTAGCTACGATATATCCTCGCTAAAAGATGTTGCTTCCTTGGCAACTTTAACCGTGCTCGAGTATGTAAAAGGTGAAGAGGTCGAAAGCAAATATGCCAACGAAGCTCTAATATCTACTTTGCTCAAGATAAGTGAATTTGACGAGGACGCACAACGCAGAATAAAAGATAAAGGGAGTGCCTACGACGAAGAGAATGATATTTACCGCTTGGCGACCAAACTCAATATATCATTCACACCTCTTTTTAATGACTCTATCCAACAGGTGAGTTTTGAGCTGACCGGAACAGAAAGTATCGGTTACTTTTCGTCGTGGATGATTTTACGCGACAACCGTGTAGATAAATCTCACCACAGACCCAACTATTATCTGCGTCCGTTCAAATTGGAAAAATTTGAAAAAGGAAAATTTATTCCGCTTTTGATATATGGCTCTTCTTGGTGGGACGCCGATTGTGAGTGTTATCGTTTTTGTGGCGATAGTGAACTCTCGCCAGATATGACAAGTGAGCTGTTGAAAGATTCTCCGCATTATTTTATCATAGGAGTAAAATTTGAATAAACGATATGAAAAAACTATTTTTAACCTTAATCGTTGCGTTTACCACCGTATGTGGCTTTGCACAAAAGGCCGCAGTTGACAAGGACAGTGTGACTATCTGCTTCCAACTGGCCAGCAAGACAGCTGGAGAGAAAGCAACGCTTATATATTCCGATTACACAGCTTGCGAAGTAGTGGATCTTTCCCCGACAACAGACAGCGAAGGAAAGTGGAGTGTCAAGTTGCCCGCTGACCGTACAATACATATACAGTTGTGGGATGACAATAAAATAGAGGGTGTTGTGTGGGGAGCACTTAATCTTTTTTGCCGCCCCGGAACAAGAGCCGAAATCCTGCTCGATGACATAAATGACAGATGTATATTCAGCGGTGAGAATGCTGCGGCGCATAATGCACAGGTTGAACATCCTTTGAAGATTGCCAACTTCCACGGTCGTATGTTCGGAATGGATATAAACGATGCAGCCCAGTATATACGCAGTATATATAAAAGCAATATGTATAATATTGACACGCTTTATGCTTCTAATCCCAACCTGCCCGAAAGCTATGTTGAGTCCTTACGGCAAATGGCACGTTATGGTTATGCGTTTGATATGACACAGAATATTCAAGGACATTTTGTTGAGTCAATAGGTACTATTCTTGAACAGGGTGGTAATACATTGCCCGACGAATTAGTTGCAATGTTCCGCGAGGTTGAAACAGAGGAATTGCTGTGCCCAAAAACACCTCTCCCAATCGATGCCCTTAAATATTTTAGTGATGTACATGCTTTAGAGTATTATATACAAGTCGGTATCATCAGTGAAGTTCCGGAGGGAGTGACAGATAGCAAATTACACTCTTTTTCTACAATGTGTTCTGTCGTTGATGCAATTAATGCATCAGATGAAATAAGGCAGATAATGAAAGCCGGTTCTTTCCTACAAGTATGCGGGCTGGATATTACTCCTGAAAGAGATAGGAAATTGCAGGAAGAGTTGAATCCCAAGACATTCTCCCTGTTGCAGGGATATATCGACAGCAAAAAGGTTAATTTTGAAAGTGCCTCGGAGGAGGAGATTACAGCTCTTGCGGAAATGCCGATGGACAGTATTGTCAATGGCAGGGATATATTCCAAAAACTCATAGCTCCTTATCGTGGGCGTGTCATATATGTAGATATATGGGGTACCTGGTGTGGCCCATGCCGTGAGGAGATGGCGTACTTGCCCGAACTGCACGAGGCATTGAAAGAGCTCCCGGTGACATATATGTATCTTGCCAACAACTCGCCCGAAGAGTTGTGGGGTAAGGCTGCAAAGCGTTATGGACTTGAGGGTGAAGATTGCGTAAACATTCGCCTGCCCGAAGAACAGCAGCGTGCAGTAGAGGAATACCTCGGCATACAAGGATTCCCGACATTCCTGCTTGTTGCCCCCGACGGCAACATTGCCAGCAACAAAGCACCACGACCCAGTTCACCAACAAGTGTACGTGAAGCAATACTGCAACTTTTGAAATAAGAATATTAACGATGTAAACTGAATATGAAAAAACTAATTTTAACCTTAATCGTCGCGTTTACTACCGTATGTGGCTTTGCGCAGGAGAGCATAACGGTGGAATATCCCTACTACGAGACTATCAATACCCGAGTCTTTGATATTTCAAAGGTAATTTCCGATAAGGAAACTACCGTTCTCGAGGTCTATTTTTATGCAGTAGAGAATATAACCGTTGATGCGAATACCATGCTTGTCGGTGACACGACTGGCAAGCACTATAAGCTATTGCGTAGCGAGGGCGTAGAGATTGGGCACGTAACAAACCTGCCTGAATGTGGCTTTATGAAAGGTGTCCTCATTTTTGAACCGTTGGACAAGGAAGACCGCTCTTTTGATTTCGACGGTGGCAAGAGCGGTTGGAACCTGAAAGGCGTATCTTTGAAAGAATACAGTCTGAAAGAGGTAATCGGTAAAGACAAGAAATGGGGCAAGATGACACAATCGCCCTTTATTGGTAATTACGTACATGACAGCATAAGGGTGGAGTGTGAAATTAAAAACAGCAACGAGCCTGTTGTTCTCTTCAATCCATATGTTTTCGAGGATAGGGATTGCGAATTCACAGATGATTTCACATACATATTCCCTGTATTCAATGCTACATGTTTCTACCTTAAGGTCGATAGAAAAGCATATCCTGTGCTGGCTTGGCCCGGTGATACTGTAAAGGTCATTTATGACGGCAACAATAGCGTGCCTGAAATAATGGTGAGTGATACTGTCTTGCAGAAGAGTATTATGGAATATTACAGCTATGACAGAGAGAACGGAATATATGATTCGCCGATTTCATATAATCTGTCGCCACTCAGTCTTTTTTATAAATATACCGAAGGTACTCTAAAACGCCATCTTATACGCCTGCAGAAATATATCGAAGAGCACCCGGGCTTTGATGAAAGGGCTGCATATTTTTACAGGACCAATATAAAGGCAGAGCTATTGGATGCAATGTGGAGTATGCTCTGGAGACGCAAACTTGAAGAAGCTCCCGAAGACTTGATTATACTTGTAAAAGAACTGTCAACCGATATCCCTAACCCGCTTACATTGGGAAGGTACACTACATATATGTTGAAGAGTTATGTGGGTTATTGCGATGACAACGACTTGGGAGTACGGATCAATTGGCCCGACAAAGCCGCATTGCTTGAACAGGATCGGTTGGGTGTCATCAACCTGAGCAAAAAAGAGAAAAGAACTTTAGATGAGTACGAATACCTTACAAGTCTGAAACTGGCTTTGGCGATGAATAAAGTCAGCGATACCATAAGCGCGAAGAAAAGAGTGGAAAGGCTTGAGCCTGTGGACAAACGCTATACACAGATATGCGAAAAGTACAAGGTCGATACTCTGCCTTTGTGGAATAAACAGAACTGTATGTTGATTGGCGATATTATGAATACTCGTCGCTACGTTGAAGATTTGCACCTGCCTGCCGAGGATTGCAAATATGCAATTTCTTTGCTTACATATAATCAGCTTGCTGCAGAAGAGAAGTCTGTAAATGATACCATAATATCGGCAGCAATGGAGGGGCTTGAAGATTTCGCTCCTGCACAGGTGATTGTTGAACAGAACAATTATCTCCGTCGTTTGGAAGCCGGAGAACTTGAAGTAAGGTATTTGCGTAATCATGCCGACCTTACCCCTGAGACCCTTTTTGCCGATTCATTGCTTGCAACAATTCTTAAACCACATCGCGGAAAGGTAGTATATGCCGATTTTTGGGGTTCGTGGTGCGGACCGTGCAAGGAACAGCTGAAACATATGCAAGCGGTCAAGGATGAACTTAAAGGCAAGGATGTCGTCTATCTCTATTTTGCGAACAACACTCCCGAAGATGTCCGCCAGGTGATTGTAAAGAAACTGGGGCTTTACGGTGATAATATATTCCATTATAATCTGCCTTATGAGCAGCAGGAGTCTATTGAGCGACTGTTGGGAGTCACAAGGTTCCCTACATTCATGCTCTTTGACAAGAACGGGAAGTTGGTCAGTTCCGATGCGCCGTTCCCACAATATTTAGATGCATTGATTAATGAAATAAATAAATGTTTGGAGTAATGGACAATTATGCGAAAATACAGATGAAAAAACTGATATTTACTCTTACTCTTGCATTTGCCACCGTGTATGGCTTTGCGCAGGAGAACACTTCTGTAGCTTTAGACGAGGGCATATTTCATAGTGGAAATGTCGTATTGAAGGGGTGTTTCAAAGGCTATCCGCAGGATTCGCTTCCAAAACAGATACTTGCCATGGTGCGCAACTATTTTACAATGGAAGAGGATAACCAGCTTGTTGAGGTCAACGCCGACGGCACATTCTGCGGTAAGGTGCACGTTCCGCACGGGCAGATGTGTATGGTAGATGCGGGTGTAACACAAATAGGTCCATTCCTTTTCCCGGGCGATACAATAGAGGTGGTGCTCACTTCCTCGGGAATAAAATATGTTCCAAACAGCAGTATGAACAGCATGCTGGGCGAACGTTCTCTTTTGGAAGAAATCAGTCGTTACAGGAAAAGTCCTTATGGTGATTTGAGCAATCCTTATCCTTACATAAAAAATGGAAACAAGGACAGCGTGCAACTTTACATTGAACGTAACATGGAGGTGATGGAACAGACAGCTGCAGAAATTGCAAGTGGTGCATTCGACTTCCCTGCTGACTTTCATCCGCTGCTTCGCGAGATTGTACAGAACGACGTAATGCTCGTGGGACTCACTAACATTGCAGGGGCAATCTGTGAACATAATACCAGAATGCATGTCATTGAGACCGACACATTAAGTGGTAACTCTGTTGCGCACCCTAATGAGGATTTCGTTCCTCTTGACCTTGAACCGATAAAGGCTTTCTTTGTGAAGCATGAGAAACAACTGTTCGATAATCAGTTTCTGCTTTTCCACAATGTACAGTTCTGGCTTCCCTTAAATCTTCTCCAGTTCTCTGTCTATTGGCCAATGATGAATCATGTTTATATCCCCGCCAATGACAAGGAGGAATATTATAGAAATGACAGGGTTGCCTTATTTGCTGACAGTAATCTCGCAGCACTGCAAGAGGTGCAGAAGATGTATGGTGTTTCACCCGACTGTTTTCTCTCTCAACTGATGCTTGTAAACCATTTTCCTGCATATGGCTCTGAAGAGGATTTTGATGACAAGGTAAAGGGTTTCTCCCGATTGATAGACAACCCCATTGTCAAGTACCATTTTGAAGAGTATTGCAAGAGGCAGGGCAAGATGCCGGCAGTAAAGAATATTGCCGACTGTGATGTGGCAAGGCGCTTGTTTTCGGAATACGAAGGGAATGTATTGTTCCTTGATTTCTGGTCTATGGGATGTGCCCCTTGCCGTAAAGGAATGATAGAGCAGAAGCCTGTCGTTGAGCACTTCAAGGGCAAGCCTGTAAAGTTTCTTTATATTGCCTCTACAGAGAATGATGACCCTGTGACTGCGCGTGCATGGATGAGTGAAAAGGTAATCGAAGGTGAAGCGCTATTCATTACTCCCAATGACTGGGCTGCATTGATGGGATTCCTGAACTTCTCGGCAACACCGTCAACATTCCTCATTGACACAGACGGCAATGTCGATAATAGGCATTACACAATTCCCGACCTGGAAAAGAGGATAGAGGAACTTTTGAAATAAAGCAATAAACAACATAAACTGAATATGAATAAACTTGTATTAACCCTAATCGTTGCATTTGCCACTCTGTGTGGCATTGCGCAGGATGGCGACCTTGTAAATCCTGGGTTCTATGAGATTAAGGGCAAAGTAAAGAATGTGCCCGACGGTACGGTGCTGTGTATGATGAGATTCAATACCGACTATGGCGTTGTTGTCGGCAACGATACAATCTCTAATGGTGAGTTCTACTTCAAGTTGGTTGCCGAGAGTGATGATTGTGAAAAACTGGCTTTGGGAGGTTTTATTAACGAGGGCTTTTCAATGCTGGTGACACCTTTGTGGGCTTCGGCCGGTGATTGTGTCCTTGTGGAGGGTGAAGACAAACTGATGTATACCTGGAAAGTTACAGGCCCTGCACCAGAGAATACGGTTTGGGCAAGATACATCAAGAAATCATTTGAGGAGTGGAAATGTTATGAGTCTCTCTCGGCCGAAGCGAGAAGCTTGAGTGCAAAGGGGAATACTGATGAGAGGGCGGTTGAGTGTATACAACGGATTAATGGCGAACTCGACTCCTTGAAACTGCGTATATGTGCAAATGATTTGTCAATAATGAAACAGACCGTTGTTGATGACATATGGATGGATAGGTTCTATTTTGCGACACTCTGCATGCAAAATATCAAGGATTTCACATATACCGATGAGTTGAGACAGCTGTATGGAGGCCTGACGACTGAGCAACGCAGTCATTATCTTGCCAAAAAGGCCTATGTGAATCTCTATCCCCAGGAGCTGGCACAGAGTGGCAAGAAGGCCATTGATGGCGAGATGATTGACCTTGATGGGAAGAAGCATACCCTTGCCGAGCTGAAAGGCAAATATATTCTGCTCGATTTTTGGGCCAACGGCTGCGGCCCCTGTGTGAAAGCTCTTCCGGAACTTGCCGTAGTTGCCAGGATGTACAAGGACAAGCTATGTGTAGTGAGTGTAAACCTTGAGTCGGAAGAGGTATGGCGCGAGGCGCTTAAAGAACATCCCGTTTCTTGGTACAACTGGAATGACGGCTATAACGGCAGTGCTCTCTATGCACGTTACCGTAGCGACAGAGACGGTATACCGCTTTTTGTCCTTATCTCTCCCGACGGATATATTTTAGAGCAATGGTGTGGCTATGGCGAAGGAGTCATTCTGGAACATCTGAACGGCACTGTGGAATAATTGTAAGTAAAAACTGAAATCTGGCATACAATGAAAAAGAGAATACTCGCGGATTGTATGGCATAATTTTGTGCTGTGAGGTTGTAACAATTGGGCAACTCATCCGTCTTATAGGTATAAATGTGATAAAACCAAGCAATATGAAACCTACAAAACTTTTATTTGCCATAACTATGGCATTTGCCACCTTATGTGGCTTTGCACAGGAGAGCATAAACAATAACAAGAAACTCCATTGCCACATTGAGGGCGAGGTTGTGGAGAGCACTTTCACCCGCATACTGCTCATTATTGGTGACGGCGACCCAAGGGTAGTGCCCGTAGATACCATCTTGGTAAAGGATGGGCATTTCTCTCATGACCTTTATATCGACGCTCCTGAATTCTATCAGCTGTTTGCTTGTGAGGATTACAACAATGGTTGTTGGATGCCGCTGGATTTCTTTGCCGAGGAGGGAGATGTTTATGCTACATTCTACGGCTATGCAATAGATGATGCTCCACGTCCTACACTGCATTCGGAGACACCACTCAACAAAGAGTTGCTTGCCTATAACAAAAGTATAGAAGAGAGATTCTACATTCCAATGAGACAAGAAGAGGAGGTTTTAGAGAAAGCAGGCAAACTTTTGACCGTTGAGGGTGCTGCGCTCATGAAACTGTACGATGAATGCGAAGACCGCGATTCACTAAGGAATCTCAGCAAAAAGATTGAGCAATTGGAAAAGGATAACCGCCTTTATACACCGGAATACAAAGCATTTATGGAGAAAGGCGAAGAGTTAAGGAAAGAGATGTATGCATACGAACTTGATTATATTACAAACAACTCCGGCATAGTAGGGCTCTATCTGCTCAATCAGGCAAGACATCGACTTTACAACAAGGATAATGCGACAAAACAGCCATACGTGAATTTATTCAAGAACATATATGATACAAAATACCCTACAAACAACATGGCAATAAACATGCGAAATTGGGTGTCGTCGATGGATGTACGTGTGGGTTCACGAATAATTGATTTTACTCTTCCCGACCTAAGTGGTACAGCGCACACGCTCTCGAAAGAGATTGAGGGCAAGATTGCCATTGTTGACTTCTGGGCATCCTGGTGCGGTCCCTGCAGACGTCAATCGATGAGCTTCATTCCATTGTACAACAAATACAAGGATAAAGGATTTACCATCGTTGGAGTTGCAAGCGAATTGGAAAGCGAAGATATGAGGCTTGCAGTGGAGAAAGATGGATACCCTTGGCTCAATCTGATTGCTCTGCGTGGTGTGGAAAATATTGGGGAACGTTATGGTGTCAGAGGCGCCGGAGAGGTTTTCCTTGTTGACAGAGATGGCACTATTCTTGCAATAGGAGCAACCGCTGAGGAGGTAGAACAGATACTAAAAGAAAGATTATAATTTAATTATAAAATACAACAACAATATAGCAGTTGCCCCAGCGAGTATGTCATCCCGATACGCAGTGAGGGATCTCTAAAACAACTTATGAGATATCTCCCATGCGGTCGATATGACATCTGCGCTGAGTATCATAGTTTATTACCATAAAATACAATGAAAAAACTTTTTTTAACCTTAATCGTTGCATTTGCTACCCTGTGTGGCTTTGCACAGGAGAAAATTTTGGACAATATATAACAAGGAGTTTATGACAGATTTCCGATTAAGAATGATGATTGAGCAGTTCTTCGATGCAGTGCTCACTGCCGAGGAGGAGCGCGAGCTTTGTCGCGATCTTCGCGAGAACGATGTTCCGGCTGAACTCCGAAGGGACAAGGAGGTGATTCTTACCTTTTTCCCAGTTGCAGCAGATAAAGAGGGTACATTTTATACTAACATATAATTCATATAAAGAATGAAGATTTTTTTGAAATTGTTAGCCTTTGTAGCAGTGATATCGGTTGTGATGAGTTCTTGCATTACTGATAAGAATTTTGTGATAGAAGGCACGTTGTCGGGAGTAGAAGAGGGTACTGTAATACAGATTTTCAGCAGTGATGAAGAGGTCTTGACTTATGTTGACTCAACAAGGCTTGTCAATGGCAAATTCCGTTTCGATATTGCTATGCCGTGCGATACCGTTTTCTTTGTGTATCTGCTGGTAGGTGATAATTATGGCAGCCTGCCGCGCCTGTGGGTAGGTCAAAGAACGCATACAACAATAAATGGTAATGGTTGGAACTATGCCGATTGGAAGATTGCAGGTGGCGCACCAGAGCAATGTACCGAGAACCATATACTTGAGGCTACAAGGCTTCTGCGTAAGGCTGGTAATGAGCGTGTCAACAGTTTTCTCACTGGTGAATTGGAGGGACTTGATTCTGAAAATAGGAAAGAAATCATTGCATTCTACCAGAGGGGAGCAGCTATGAGCATTGAGAATATCGACTTGCGAAGTGCAATCTGTGATGCGCTTCAAGAGTGTGACGTTGACCAGGCATTTGTTGCCAACCTCTATGAGGCAGCCCGTTGCATTGATGACTGTGTCTTGGAAAAGGCACGAGTACAATACTACCGTTTGAGTGATGTGCAGAAACGTAGCCGTTATGGTTCAATGTTGAAGTGGATACTGTTCCCGCAGGCAAAAGTGGAAATAGGCAGTAAACTTTACGATGCCGTGCTTTATGATACTGAAGGTGCTGTGCATCAACTGGCCGAATTCAATGGGAAATATCTGTTACTCGACTTTTGGTTTGCCGGTTGCCGTCCCTGTCTTGAGGCAATCCCTGAACTCAAGCAGATTGAGGCCAACTACAATGGTGAACTTGTAGTGGTTAGTATAAATAGTGATGATGTTGATGTGTGGAAAGAGGCCTCTGCAAGCATCGGCATTACCGGGAACAACTTTAATGATTACAATGGCAAGGCGGGCTTTGTCAGTCACTATGTGGGGCAGAACGATAGCTACCCAATGTTCTATCTCATTGCTCCAGATGGTACAGTTCTTGGCTCTACAGTGGGCTACCGCAGCGGCTCGTTGATTGAATTCGTGAACGAGACAATGCAATCCGGTCATATGGAAATGGAGACTGAGGTGCGTGCCCCGGAGCAGGCAAAGAATGTTGCGCAGGGTAACAAGTACAGGGATGTGAAAGCAAAGGGTGTCGATGGCAGTGAGTTGATGCTATCCGATATCGTGTCAAGGAATAGGTATGTCCTGCTAGAGTTCTGGGCTACTTGGTGCGCACCTTGTATGGGCGAGATACCCCACCTTGTCGAGGCGTATGAGGCCTACAAGGACAAAGGCTTCGAGATATATTCATATTCATTGGATTACAATGCCGATGCTTGGGTGGCGACACTCAAGGAGAAAGATCTGCGTTGGGTGAATGTGCGCAATGAAGATACCGATGCTACCGCAAAGTATGGTGTCCGTGGTGTACCGTCGAACTTTCTCATCGACTGTTCTACCGGCAACATTATTGCAACGAACTTGCGCGGTAATGCTCTCATAGATAAACTTGATGAACTGCTTAATTCCAAATGATACTTATGAAAAAACCATTCTTAACCCTTGTCGTTGCATTTGCCACTCTGTGTGGCTTTGCGCAGGAGAATTCTGTGGTAACTGACTATCACTACCGTAGTGGTACCGTGCATTTCAACGGGCAATTCACAAATGGCACATCGCAGGATTTTCCAAAGCAGATACTTCTCATTTTTGAGAATGAATTTACAAATACAGAGGTAAATTCTCTTGTTAAAGTAGATGCAGACGGAACATTTGCAAGCGATGTATATGTGCCACACAGTACAACAGTATATCTGCGTGCCGATAGTTACACCGGTCAGCTCCCCAACGACCTCTATTTCTTTGTAGGCGACACTGTGACACTCTCTGTAGATGTGGCAGCACGCAGCACTTCCGTAGCACCCGGCAGCATTTGTTACTGGGTAGATCGTTGCCGTCCCATAATCGTGGAACCTTATGCCAAGAGTCCTTATGGTGACTTGAGCGAATATTCACGCATATACAAGCAAGGACGCAAGGCTGTGGAGGACTATTGCCGCAACACGGGCAAGGTTATGGAAAAGGTGATGAAGGATATTGACGAAGGGTGCTTTGTTCTCCCCGCAGATATCGACCCCATTGCTGCCGAAATAATAAAGAACGATGCAATTTACGAAGGTCTGTATATGATGATGTCTTTACGGAGTATGTACAACTATACGGCCTTTTATCCTGAATTCGATTCAATTAGCGGCCACACTGTTCCTGTGAAGAACGAGGCTTTTGAACCTCTTGACAACAAATGGTTTCATAAGTTCCTTAAAAAACATGAAAAAAGACTTCTCGACAATCCTATGGCGCTGTTATATTCAGTGGCTGGCCCTCTTGTGAATTGTGCGGAATTCGGTATTTATGAAGAGCTCAAATTCTATTCAAACGAGATAGTGTTGCCTGTTACAAGCAACACCCCTCAAGAAATAGAAGACTATGCTTTTGGCTTTGTTATGCCCGCCGACTACGATACGCAATTCTTGCAGGCTGTGCTCCCGATGCGTAACGACACTCTCTTGACCGTGAGTGATTATTGGAGGCTGGCTATGGAGTCTTCCTCAAAAGGGACAGGGCTGACACCCAATAGCTTTATGGTGCAATGGTGTATGATGCGTGGTATATTCGGTTTTAAAATAAAAGAGCACGAGAATACACCCGACTATGTGGCATCCTATGTGGCGGGTACCATGCCGTATATCACAAGCCCCATAATAAGCCATCACTTTATAAAGGCCTATCGCGAGTTTGTGAAAAAGTTTGAGATAAAGACAACACCCGAGGAAAACCTTGCCTTCGACCCAGTGATACAACGCATTATAGCTCCATACAAAGGTAATGTGCTTTTTCTCGATTTCTGGAATATGGGATGTGGTCCCTGCCGTGCAACTATGATGGAGCAACGCAATTTCATAAAGGATATGCAAGGGAAGCCCGTAAAGTTCCTGTATATCACCGAGGATAAGTATCGCGAATCATCGGAAGAGTGGCTTGGCAAAACATACATTGAAGGAGAACACATATACATCAGTAGCAAAGATTGGGAGTACCTTCAGGCAAAACTCCGTTTTATAGGCATTCCATTCTCTTGCATCATAGATATGAATGGCACGTTGCACCGCGACATGAACCACACAATGGTAATTGAATATCTGCCTCGATAATGGCTACGTAAACGAATAAAAGGAGAAAACAGGCATTTCTGAACATGAAAACAGCGAAATGACAACTTCCGGTAAAAGAAAAACTCTTTTTGGAAATTTAAACAGCTTCTTATAGTGTCAGTACAACAAACTTCTTTCTCAAGTGTTTGTATCTCAGTATTGCATAGTAAAAAGAACCTTAGTTCGATATAAACTGAACCAAACCGCGAAACTGTTATCCCGACTGTAGGGGCGGTAGCGACGTGTCCGCCTAGAAAACGGCAAGAGATTTCAAAAACAGCAGATGACAGAGATTCTTCGCTTTGCTCAGAATGACAAAACATAAGTTTTGTTATCGGCGAGTTCATTAGCGGTAGGTCGCACGAGGCATGGGTGAAACTCATGCCGTGCGGGCCGCGAAAGGATGAACGAGCCAATGACTCTGCAAATATAGAATGACAAGACAATAGAACCTATCATGCTGGAACGAAGTGAAGCATCTCAACAAAATCGCAAAACTGCCCCGAGGGACCTTGATGCTTTTGAGAACCTTATGAATGTGTTGTAATTAAGTTTTTAAAAGGGGGTGACTAAAAAGTAAATTTCTGTGTTACGTTTGCCTTCAAAATCCTCATTTACGTTTAGTAAATTAATCCACTAAAGTGGCTTTTCCTCCTCGTAGCTCGGCATAGAATGCGGGCACTCTCTGCTCTCGCATTACAGCGTCGGTTGCGGTTTTGAAGCCTACACAAGCCTTGACACAAAGTGTCTTGTCTTGGCTGCACTCGCTTTGTGTGTAAGCAAGCTTTCACTCGTTCGTTTGCACAAGCCTTGAACTTTGCTTTTTATTCACTCCCCCGACAAAAAGAGGATGACTTTGGGTCACCCTCTTTTATAACTGTCACTTGTCGTTGTTCATCTCCTTGATGTCGACCTCGCTCTCTTTAGCTTCACCCAGCAGGTGCTTGCTGAAGAAGTCGGCCATCTTCCAGAAGAAGTACTCGTCCTTGGTCTCGAAACCGTGTCTGTCGCCGGGGAGAATGAGCATCTCGAAGCGCTTATTGGCGCGGATGAGGGCGTCAATCACGCGTGTGGTGTTTGCGGGGTGCACATTGTTGTCCATGTCACCTGTCACCAACAGCAAGTGTCCCTTGAGGCGGCTTGCGAGCTCCTGGTTGGTGCTGATGTTGTAAGAGAATGTTGTGTCGCACTCGATAACGCCGTCCTTGTTTGTCTTCTCCTTGATGTTCTCCTTTATGCCGTGGTGCTTCTCGCTCCACCAGTTGTTGTAGATGCGGTTGTCGTGGTTGCCGGCACATGAAACGGCTGCCTTGAAGAAGTCGTTGTATGTGAGTATGGCTGCCGTTGACATGAAACCGCCGCCTGAATGTCCGTGGATACCGACATTGTTGCCGTCGATGAAGCTGTGGCGTGCAATGAGCTGCTGTGCTGCGAACTTCTTGTCGGCAAGACCATAGTCGCGCAGGTTGCCGTAACCGAAGTTATGGTACCACTTCGAGCGGTTGGGGTGTCCGCCACGGTTACCCACGGTGATGACGATGAAGCCCATCTGCGCAAGGCGGTCCACACGGTTCATGCCGCTTGACCAGCTCTCGTTCACAGCTTCGGTCTGTGGGCCGGGGTACACGTACTCGATGAGAGGGTAGCACTTTGTAGAGTCGAAGTCGAAAGGCTTGTACATCACTCCGTGGAGGTCGGTGATGCCGTCGGCAGCCTTGACGGTGAAGCGCTCGGGGAACTTGTAGCCTGCCGCGAAGAGCTGTGAGAGGTCGGCTTTGCCGAGCTCAACACTCTTCTTGCCGCTCTTGCTGTATACATGGTTCACCGGTGCTGTGTCCACGCGTGATGCCGTAACGACAAATGCCTCGCCGTTGTCGGCTGCGGAGTAGGTGCTTATGTTCATGTCGGTCTCGTCAATCTGCTTGAGGCCGCTGCCGTCGAAGTTCACGCTGAAGAGGTGCATGTAATAAGGATTCTCCTCCTTGTTGTATCCGCAGGCGGTGAAGTAGATTTTCTTTGCCTTCTCGTCAACGGCAACAACGTCCTCAACGTGGTATGCGCCGTCGGTGATGGCATTCTTTAGTGTTCCGTCGGCATTGTAGAGGTAGAGCATTGCCCAGCCTGTGCGCTCCGACCACTGGATGAACTGCTTGCCGCCGTTCACCAGACGTATCTGCTTGCTCTCGATGCTTGTGTTCATCTCCTCGCGTACGAGTGCCTTCGCTGTGTCGCAGTCGAGTGATACGTAACAAACCTCAATCTTCTTCATGTCGCGGCTGATGCGCTCAAAGTAGAAGCCGTTCTCGTCGCCCAACCAGATGTTCTTGCGTGGGTTCTCGTAGCCGGTGGCGTGTGTGCCGGGCTTCCTGAAGATACCCAGGCGCTGCTGCTTGAACTGTGACACGTTGATGTTCTTGCTTGTCTTGTTCTCGAAGTCGAAGAGCTCCATTGTTGTCACCGGAGTCTCCTCGCCAGGCATCTGGTAGTAGTATGTCTCGAGCTTGGGACGCGGGTGGCTCAATGAGTTGATGACCCACATCTTTGAGAGGATTGAGTCGGCACGGTGTGTCATGACAAAGTGGCGTGAGTCGGGGCTCCATAGGGCATTCACGCGGTAGCGCTTTGTGCTGTCGGGCTTCTCGTCGAGCGAGTGGTATGCATAGCACCGGTTGCGGCGGCCGCCGGTTGTAAGCTGGTGCTCGACAACTGTTGTGTCCTTGTCCCAGATACGGAGCTTCTCAAGGTCTTCCATTGACATGTACCACAGGTTGTAGTTCTTCTCGTAGATGGCGTACTTGCCGTCGGGAGATACATTTGCCCAGTTGGGATAGCTGGGGTAGAGGTCGTCAATCTCGTCCTTTGTGCGCTCAAGGAGCTCGCCGGTCTTGATGTCATACTCGAAGTAGAAGGTCTTGTTCATCTTCTTGCCCTTGTTCTCCTTTATCTTTGTGCTGTCGTTGCGCTCGTGGCGTGGAAGCTCACGGTCGACCTCCTTCTTTGATTGGATGTCGAAACGTACATAACGTCCCTCACGGATTATCCTGTTTATGCCTATGGGCAGGTGCAGTGCATCGTAAGGGTCACCTGTGCGCATTGTCACCTCCTTTGCCAGCCAATCCATGTCCCAGAGCTCGCGCTTTGTGCCTTTAACGGCATCCACGATGTAGAAGTTGCGCTCGTTGGTGTCGCTCCATGCATAGATGAACTGCTTGCCGTCCTGGAACCATACGGGCTGCACTCTTGTCTGTCTTACCATTCTGCCGACCTTGGTGGGCGAGAAACGCTCGGCAAGCTCGTAGTTAGGCTTTACCTTGTTGCTCTGTGCTTCGCTCTTTGCCGCGACAAACAGCAGCGGAAGAGCCATAAGTAAAAGTAGTTTTTTCATTTTGGTGTATTGTTGGTTTTGATTTTTATTCCTTGTAGCAGGATGAATAAAAGGATAAGATGCAAGGCCTGCGAAGCCTAATAAACCGGAGTTTACAGAGCGTAAATGAGGATTTATCAGGCTTCGTATAACACGGCAGATTGCCTTTTATTCATTTATCTTATTCTTCCTTCTTTTTGATATGCAGAGTGTCCAGTATCTTTCTGAACCCACGGCGTTTGCTTATGTCGATCTTTGCGATACCGCCGGTAGATGTCTCCTTGTAGAGGCTCGGCAAGTCGTGGCCGGTCTCTTTCATTACCTCCACAATGCGGTCGAAGTCAATCTTGTGCTTGCCGTCGGAGAGTGCCGAATATGTGCAGGCATCAAGTGCGCGTGATGCGGCAATGGCGTTGCGCTCGATGCAGGGCACCTGTACAAGGCCGCAAAGAGGGTCGCAGGTGAGCCCGAGGTGATGTTCAAGGCCCATCTCTGCTGCATATTCAATCTGGTTGATTGTTCCGCCGAACAGCTGGCATGCCGCTGCTGCTGCCATAGCACAGGCAACTCCAATCTCGCCCTGGCAACCCACATCGGCACCCGAGATTGATGCGTGTTCCTTTGCGACGTTGCCGAAAAGGCCTGCTGTGGCAAGAGCACGCAATATGCGCATGTCGGAGCAGTTGTGTGATGTATGCAGGTGGTATAGTACCGCAGGCAATACTCCGCTGGAGCCGCATGTGGGTGTTGTCACTATTGTGCTTCCGCTGGCATTCTCCTCGCTGGTGGCAAGGGCGTATGCATACACCTTTGCCTTGCTGCTCACCGCGGCATTGTATGAGTATGACTTGTTGAGGTATACATTTGCCTTACGCTGCAAGCCGAGACCGCCGGGCAATACACCTTCGTTCTCAAGACCACGCTTGATGGTGCTTTTCATCGTCTCCCACACTTCTGTAAGATAGTCCCATATTTCGGGGCCTTCGTACTTCTCGACATACTCCCAGAAGGTACATCCTGTCTCGTCGCACCAGTCCATTACTTCGTGAATGGTAGTCAATGGGTAAATGTCCTCCTCGTTCTTTGTGGTCTCCTCGTTGGCAAGCTCGCCGCCGCCGATGCTGTATATTGTCCAGCTGTCGATGACCTTGCCGTCCTTGATGCCCTCATACAGCATACCGTTGGGGTGAAAGGGCAGGAATATCTCGGGCTCCCATATAAGCTCGAGATTTGCAAGCGGCTCAAGCACGGAGATGATGGCCTTGTCGGTCATGTGTCCCTCGCCCGTTGCGGCAAGGCTGCCGTAAAGTGTAACTCTGTATGTGTCTACATCGGGACAACGCTCGGCAAACATCTTTGCTGCGCGGTTGGGCCCCATTGTGTGGCTGCTGGACGGACCAAGGCCTATCCTGAAAAGTGAACGGAGTGATTTCATTTGTTTATGGTTCTTTTTTAGTTCTTTCGGTCAGGTATAATGGAGAATGACATATTCTCCACTTTTTACAAATGCGAAAATAGTGCTTAAAAGTGAATTAATCTAATCTTTGCCACAGTTTGTTTGCTAATACTTCATATACTTTCTTAATTTTATGAACAGTTCCCTTGAACTGCTTATTTTAACCTGAGCTCGATATAAACTCAACCAAATTGCGGAACTGTCATCCCGACAGAGCGAAGCGACGAGGGATCTCAAAATATCGCGAAATAAGAGATCTCTCACATTGACTTTAGCCCCTTCGGGCGTCGACCGTTGGTTCGCTCGAGATGACAAATACGCTAAATTGCAGTACTAATTGTTATATCGAACTCACGTTATTTTATCGTTTTTCAAGCAGCCTTATGATACTTGTCTCAGTGGTATCTCTTAAATAACGGTTCCAGCAAGTCGGGAATGTCAAATTCGTGAACCTTGATTTTTTCAAGACGTGATTTGCCCTCTTTGGTGAGTGACAAGTAGATTTTACGCTTGTCCTGCTTGCCTAATTGACGTTCAATGAGTCTTTGTTTTTCCAATGATCCAATCACCTTTGAAGTGTGAGAGGGAAGCAAGCCTGTCCTGTTGGAAATGTCTGATGCTGTCACATATTCATTTCCCAGGGCGCAAAGTACCATTGCTTCGTTTAAAGTGACCCCATGACTGTCTGTCAATTCTTTCTCAAGATATGAGAGAGCTGTTAACAGCTCCCTCATGACGCATATGCATGTTATTTTCTCCATTGTGTTTTTACTTATATGAATAAATTAACGTTGGCTTGTTCGGCTCTATCCATGTATGTGGCAACACCGCCAACAACTACATTGTCGAGTAGTTCTTCACGTTTAATTCCCATAACGTCCATGGACATCTGGCATGCAATGAATTCTACGCCGTTTTCAATAGCCTGCTGTCTGAGCTCTTCTAATGATGATACATTCTTCTTTCTCATCAGGAAACGCATTAACTTGGCACCCAAGCCCATCATATTCATTTTGGAAAGGTTCAGCTTTGTGGTATCTGATGGGAGCATCCAACCGAACATCTTGCCGAAAATGTCTTTTTCCACTTTAGGTTTCTGCACCTTCTTTATGGCATTCAGCCCCCAAAAAGTGAAGAAAACGGACACTTTCCTGCCTGTGGCTGCGGCTCCATTCGCAAGTACAAATGTTGCTAAAGTCTTGTCAAGGTCGTCGCTGAACAGAATTAGCGTCTTGCCGTTCTCTCCCTTTCCGGCCATATCCGTTCCCTGCATCCCTGGATTGGATTTCTCAATTATAATGTGATGGATGCCATTCTCGGAGTGCTTGCCGATAAACTTGTTACCGGTTGTGTGGCACCATGCTTCAGCATCCTTTGGAAAGCCACCGTCGGTGGCACAAATTTCAATACGCTCTCCATCCTTAAGGGGCTCAATGGATTTTTTCAGCTTAAGAATAGGTCCGGGGCATTGGATACCGCAAGCATCGACCTTTATTGTTGCAGTTTGGCTTGTGTCGGCATCTGAATGTCTTTCCGCTTCATTGTCGTCATGCCTTGTGACCGGAATCAGGGGGGCTGTCGATGTTTCGTATGTCTTGAGTCCTCCGATAAGGTTGCGTACATCCGTGTAGCCATTGCTTTTTAGGATATTTGAGGCCAGGTAACCTCTTAAGCCTACACTGCAGAACAGATATACCGGGCGGTCCAAAGGCAGCTCTTTCATGCGCTCTCGCAGTTCATCCAAAGGTATATTTATTGCTCCCGGAATAGTTCCCAATTCTGATTCCTCTTTGGTGCGTACGTCAACCAATGTGATTCGGGAGATGTCTGTCGCGGCTAAATCTCTCCAGTAGAGTGGTGTCATCTTGCCGCTCAGTATATTGCCGGCAATATATCCGGTAATGGCAACAGGGTCTTTTGCCGAAGAATAAGGCGGTGCGTAGGCGTGCTCCAGTTGAGTGAGTTCCTCTACTGTCGCCCCATTCTTGATGTGCAGAGCATATTGGTCTATCCGCTTGTCTACACCGTCGTATCCGACAATCTGTGCTCCGTATAAGCGGCCATCTGTGGGTGAAAAGGTTATCTTTATGCTCATCTGTAATGCTCCTGGGTAATAACCCGCGTGCGAGCCTGCATGCGTTGTGGCTGAGAGATAAGGGATTCCCATTTGCTTGAGTCTTTTGGCAGGCAGTCCGGTGCTCGCAACCGTAATGTCAAAAACTTTGGCAATGGATGTTCCTATTGAACCTTCATAGCTCAGGATGTTGCCGAATACCATATTGTCCGCGACAATACGTGCTTGTCGGTTAGCCGGTCCGGCAAGAAAATTCAGCCAGGGCTTTCCTGTGATTGGATGAGGAAACTCAATGGCGTCGCCAACGGCATAAATGTTCTCGTCGGATGTCTGCAAGTGTCTGTTGACATATATTCCCTGCATCTCGCCTAATCTTAGTCCTGCTTTTAGGGCTAATGTGGTTTCTGCTTTTACTCCGATGGAAAGCAGGACCAGATCAGATTCTAACTCCAAGCCCGATTTGAAATGCACCGTGAGCCTTCCGTCCTTGCCTGTAAATGACTCCACTGCTTCTCCCAATAACAGCTGTATGCCTTTTTCCTGCAGATGCTTGTGGACAAGCGATGCCATGGAGAAGTCGATAGGATTCATTACCTGGTTGCCCATTTCTACAATACTGACCTTCGCTCCTGTGTGGTGTAGATTCTCTGCCATTTCCAGACCTATGAATCCGCCGCCCACTATCACTGCATTCTTTATTTTTTTTTGTTGCATGTAGCTTTTTATCCTGTCTGTATCGGCTACGTTCCGCAGAGTGAAAATTCCTTCGTTGTCAATGCCCGGCAACGGAGGACGTACAGGAGATGCACCCGGTGAAAGCAAAAGCTTGTCGTAACTTTCAGTGTACTCGCGTCCGTCGGAAGTGCGGATATGTACTTGCTTTGCTGCGGTATCGATGTCAATGACTTCGCTTTTTACGCGTACATCAATGTTGAATCGTTTGCCGAAACTTTCCGGGGTTTGTACGAAAAGGCGCTCACGTTCTTCAATTACATTTCCAAGGTAATAAGGTAAACCGCAGTTGGCATATGAAATGTACTCTCCTTTCTCAAAAAGGATAATCTCGGCCTGCTCTGTGTTGCGGCGAATTCGTGCAGCAGCTGTTGCACCTCCGGCAACACCGCCTACAATAATGAATTTAGGGTTTGTCTTTGTTTTCATGTCCGATGTCTTCTAAGTTGTTTAATCAATGTCTTATGGAAAATCCCTTCATGGTCTAATGACGTTGCAAAGATGATGAATATTTTCTTTATTACAAATTTTCCAATGGAAAATATTTTTGTCGTTAACTTTTTTTATGTTTGTCATTAACGAGCTTCTCAGTAGAGCTTTTGAAATCGTCAGTTCCAATGGATGTTACCGGTATCAAGCGCTATAAAACAGTCGGAATGGAATATGTGAAAAAAGTTTTCATTAACATATATTATCTATATTGAATTATATATTGTTAAAATAGTAATTTATATTTGCATTAAACAACTAAGGAAAACGTAATAAGTCAATGAAGATTAAGCTGAAAAAAGTTCTTACGGCTGTTCTTGTAGCCGGTTCTTTACAAGGAGTGGCATCTCCTCAATATCTATTGCCGGCCGATACGGCAACAACAAGTGTTAAACCCCGGCAATTCGATCCTTATTTTGTAGAACCTTTGCCATTGGGCGCACCCGATTGGATGAAACGGATTGCCGAATCACCGTCGGGAGTGAATTTCCATGAAATGCAGTCTCTTTTCAATGAATGGAAAGCGAGTGACGTTAATGTGCGCGTGAAGACCGTTGACAACAAACCTGCATATAACTTTTACCGCCGTTGGATGGCTGCGTACAGAGAATACGTTGCTCCCGACGGCAGCATCGTTTTGCCTACAATACAGCAATATGCTGCTGAGGTAGACTCTATGAACAGCCGTGTGGCGGAGCGTGATACGATGGCAGAAGATCTTCTTTGGCGGAATATTGGCCCGAACCGTACTTACGAGCACAAGAACGGCGAGGTCAAACGCAAGGATTCCCAGGTGTGTGTATTCCGGATTGCAGTGAGCCTCAGTGATAGTGCAACGCTTTATTGTGGAACAGAATCGGGGGTCGTATTCAAGACAACAGACCATGGGCGGACATGGCTGCCATGCGCTCCGCAGCATAATTTCGGCGGTTCAATATATAGTATAGCGATAGATCCGGTAGATGATGATATAGTTTATGTGGGTGGTGGCCCATGGTTGTGGAAAAGCACTGATGGCGGTGAATCGTGGTCGCGATGCGCAGGAATTGCAAGCCGCGTGAATTCGATACGTATAAACCCGTATAATAGACAGAACATCACAGCTTCGGCAGGAAGCAAACACGAAGATGAATCGGGCAGTGGTTTTTATATTTCCAATGACGGTGGAAGTAACTTCACTTGTACCTTGAACGGTATTTGTTTCGACCATGAGTTGCAGCCGGACAATCCCGGACGGATATATCTTGTACGCCGTGAACCGGTGGGCCCATGGGCATACATATATGTTTCGGAAGACGGCGGTTACAGTTGGCAACAGAAAGAACTTCCTGTGTCAATGATGATATGTGGACGTCTTGCAGTGAGCCAGGCTCCCGGTGGTGAGGATTATGTCTATGCGCTTGTAACATGCGACTCATGGGGCTATGACGGCGGACCGCAAGGTGGCAAGGGAGAACCGTTTATTCTGCTATCCAAGGATGCCGGGAATATTTGGGAAGATAAGACTGTAAACAAAGGCGAGTGGCATTGGGACAATACATTCTCGCCAATAATGGACAGTGCCGGAGGTCAAGGATATTTTGATATGATGATCGGTGCATCGGCCCTTGATCCGTCTCACGTGCTTTTTGGCCTGACATCGCTTTACCGCTCCACAAAGGAGGGAACATGCAACTATCGCGACCATGGTATAGGGGGGTATCAGCGCAGCGACTGGATGCATTGCGATATTCAGGATATTGCAGTACATCCTTGCGGGGATACCTGGATATGTAACGATGGCGGCATCAAATACTCGCGCGATTTCTTCGAGACAAAAGGCGAAGACTGTTACGACGGTATATATGCGTCGGACTACCAAGGTCTTGGAGTAGGATGGAACGAGGATGTGATGGCTGCGGGACGCTGGCATAACGGCGATGTCGTGCATGCGGCATCATACGGTGAGGGGAATACAGTGCACGTGGGCGGTGTGGAGATTGCTACAGGCTATGTGATGAAGAGCAACCCTTGGAAGGTCTATTTCACCGATGCTTCCACACGCATAATGCCACGCGAGATTGACGGTACGATAGAGGAGGATTTCCGCACCTGGTTTACCGAGAAGAAACCCTATGAGGTGCTACGCATAAACGGTGAGATTGCTACTGATCCGCGCTATGCCCTGAAGGTGTTCCTGCAGGACATGACAAATGTGTGGGAGGGTTACCTCTCATATGATGAAGGTGCATCGTTCCAGAAGGTGTTCGACAGCGACGGCGAGGATTTCTATAGCTATGAGTTTGCACGTACAGATCCCGACCGGATGTATATTGTAGGCGCATGGAACTTGTGGCGTTCGGATGATGGTGGATTGACTTTTTATGAATGTACAAAACCGTTCTCGATAACAGATGATTATCAGCATTTTACACGTGTGGTCGTTGACCCGAATGACGAGGACCATCTGTTGGTGATATGCAATGACAAGCGTGGTGCTGTGGTTGAGAGCTTTGACGGAGGACACAGCTGGCAACAGTTTGACCTTGCCAACCTGTCCGATATAAGGGTGCATCAGATAATACTTGTGGGTGACAATTTCGGCAGTTGCTACGTGACAAGCTATGACGGTGCAAATGTCTATTTCCGCGACAACACAATGAGTGAGTTCATAGATTACTCGAGTGGTCTTAACCCGGGTGCGCGCATTTCGAAAGTCGTTCCTTTCTACAAGAACGGTGTGCTTCGCATGGCAACAGACCAGGGATTGTGGGAGGCTCCTCTCTATCATCAGGATTTTATCGCGGTTCCACAGCCTATGGCGCTGAATCTGGGTAGCGGTAACCTTACCGCCAATCCGATGAAAGAGGTACAGTTCGACAGCTACAGCATAGTGAAACAGGATGAGAATACCCGCTGGCAGTGGAGCTTCTCTCCGCAACCGCAGTATGTGAGTGATGCTTCGGTGCGCAATCCGCGTGTGGTGTTCGGTAATCCCGGCGAGTATGATGTGACCCTTACGGTAACGACTGCTGCAGGAACGTCATCGCGGACAATAAAGAATATGATTACAATAGAGGGAGATACCGGCATCGACGAATCGCGTATAGGCGAGGTGGGCATAAAGAAAACCCTTCTTGCAAAGGGCGAGCCCCTCGTTGTCGTCTCAACCGGCCTTGCCGATGATGCACAGCTCACAGTACACGGCATGAAAGGGCAGTTGTTGTACAGTGCTGCAATACCGGCAGGGCAGGGTGCTACAGAGGTGGCTTTTGACAACATCGCAACGGGTGTTTATATTTACTCGATAAAGAACAAAACACAGCAATTCTTTGGACAATTTATAATAAAGTAGACAGAGGCAGAAATTTAATTATATATGTTTGAGATTCCTCACTGCGTATCGTGATGAAAGGTCCGCGGTTTTTGTCCTTCACTGTATTCGGCACAATAATAATTCAAGAAAATATGAAATATAAGAAAATACTATTATCAGCAATATGTGCGGTCTCTCTATTGAGTGGTGGCGCACAGGAGAGCGTCAAACGGGACTCACTGTTTACTCCATATAAACTGAATTATCTGCCGGCAGGCTCACCTGCCTGGATGGCACAGATGGTGAACCCCGACGGGCTCGACTATAATGCCCTTGTCGACAGTTTTAACGTGTATCTTCACGACAATCCCGGTGCACGTCGCAAGAGCCCCGAGACAAAGCAGGTGGTCAATCATTTCCGCCGTTTCCAGAAAGCCTATTCGCGTTTTGTACAGCCTGACGGCAAGATCAGACTGCCTTTGGCAAGTAACTACCATGGCGAGGTGAAGAGGGCAGCTGCCGAGGTGCGTATGGAACGTGCGGCAGCATCACGCTCGGCAGCACGCGACGGCGAGGCGGTTGCTCCGTGGAAAGTGATATCTCCTATAGTCACATACGACTATCAGCATAAGAAACTCTCTCCGGCCCAGGCTAACATACAGCGCTTCAGAGCTTCGCGTTCCAACCCCGATGTCCTATACTGCGGCTCTGAGACGGGACTTGTGTTCCGCACCATTGACAAAGGTGAGACATGGACTCCTTGTAACGGCGGTGAATGGATGGCAGGAGAGATAACTACCATTGACATAAGTTCGGACAACCCCGACCGCGTGCTTGTGGGTGCAGGAGGTGTCTTCTGGATAAGCAATGACGGTGGTGAGAACTGGGATGATATAACTCCCGAAAAGAATACCTATGCGCGTACAAGTTCTGCTCTTTTTCATCCTTCAGATGACAATATCATACTTGCCGGTGACCGTGCCCAACTGTGGCGCTCAACCGATGGCGGTGCAACATGGCAGTGGATGCTTGGCGGCATGGTTTTCGATATAAAGTTCTCAGTACAGAACCCCGATGTCTGCTATGTTGCCATTGAACAGGATTATACAGTGAAACTGTACAAGAGTACTGACGGTGGTGCGTCGTGGAATCTTCTGCCGCTCGATGACCAGCCGCTTATCAGCGCGCGCATCGGTTTGAGCGAAGCTCCCAACGGTGCAGATTATGTCTATCTTTGGGCTTGTCGAAGAAATCATCTTTCGCAACCGGGTCCTCTCTATTTCAGCGGGCCGCCTTTGCTCTACAAGAGTACCGACGGCGGTGCATCGTTCACGGTGACCGACCCTACAGAACAAATGGAGCATGTCGACAAGAACGGTGGACAGGGTTACTATGACCTTGTATGCACTGCATCGGCCACCGACCCCGAGCTGCTGCTTGTGGGCGTAATACAGCTCTACCGCTCAAGCGACGGCGGCAATACTCTTGAGAATGTGGGCGGTTACTACGGTCGTTTTGACCTCCATTGTGATATGCAGTGCATACAGACCAACGGTACAGGCGATACATGGCTCTCGACCGATGGCGGAATGATATATAGCAATGACTTCTTCCTTGCTGATGCGCAGCCTAAGCTGTATGGCCTGTACGCTTCGGAGATGTGGGGCTTCGACCAAGGCTGGAACGAGGATGTGATGGTTGGCGGACGCAACCACAACGGCAATATGTCGCAGCTCGACCGCTACAATGGTGTCACACTTTCTATGCGCGGCTCGGAGCGTCCAACGGGCTATGTATTCCTCTCCAATCCCCGTAAAGTGGCGTTCAGCGACTCGGAGAATGTTGTCATGCCCGATGATTGGCGCGATGAGTTCGTGCCGTTCCTCGACTATTGGACATATCCTAAGGAATCCTCACAGCATGGAATAGGCTTTGAGTTCGACCCGCGTTACGCGCAGTGCTTCTACATAGTTCAGGGAACATACGATGAGGAGTACAAAACTTTATGGCGTACAACCGATGATGGAGCATCGTTCTCTACGGTGTATACTTTTGAGAATCCGATCTCTGCATTTGCTGTTTCTCGTTCGAATCCCGACAAGATTGTGGTTTCAACCTGGGGACGCATCTTTTATTCGCTTGACGCGGGCGCAACGTTCAACGAATATACTATCCCCGATGAAATGACGCACAGCATAAACTATAAGATAGGAATACATCCTCGTTATGAGAACGAGATATGGGTGAGCGACGGCAATGCCGGAGGCTTCTGGCGCACCGTTGACAATGGCACGTCATGGGAGAAAATGGATGATGGCCTTACAATTACAAGCTGGGACGATAAGCTGGAGTCTCATCAGGTCGGCCGTTTCTTCCTTACCGGCAACGAGAAAAATGCCGTATATGCCATTGCATATACCATGGGTTACCTTAACGAGTCATATACCACTCCGCGTGGCAGGGTGCTCTACCGCGATGATACGACCAATGGCTGGATAAATTACAGTGACGGCCTTCCAAAGGTCGTAAACCTCAACAGGATGCTGCCGTTCTACAAGGAGGGGGTCATACGTCTTGCTACAAACAATGGCATCTGGGAACGCGAACTTGTCGATGCTCAGTTCAAGCCCATTGCGCAGCCCATAATTCTGAATGCAGGTTCGGGCGACAATACCGTTGCCGATTATCCGCGTACAATACAGCTCGATAGCTACAGTATTGTGAATCAGGATAATGCCGAGTGGAAATGGGAAATCTTCCCGGCTCCATTGTCAATCTCTGCCGATAATGTGCGTAACCCGCAGATAACAATCGAACCCGACCAGACATACGACATAACCCTCACGGTCACCACCCCCGGCGGCAGTGATACTAAATGCATCGAGGGTATGATAAAAGGCAGCAAGCCTGTGCCCGATGACACATCTGTAGCACCTTTGTTTGCAGGCAAGGAACTACTGCTTGAGAGCGGAAATGTGGTAGTTGCAGGCGAGAATCTTGTTTTTGTCCCGCGTAACCTCACAGGCAATGTTTCGCTTGTCGTGTATGATGCAAAAGGCAAAGTGGTGGCGGATATGCTATCTGCCGGTCGTGTCGATATAAACACGGCGGGTTATGCAGCAGGAATATATTTCTATCTTGCAACCGATGAGGCCGGCTATCAGAAGACAGGTAAACTGCTTGTAAAATAATCTCTGGCTATGAAAAACGGATATTTGGCTCTATTATGTGCACTGCTCCCTTTTGTGAGCCTTGCGCAGGACAGCCTTGATTATAATCTCAACGATTTTGTCTTCTCTTCAAGCCGTTGGTGTCGTCACAGTGAGTCGCAGCCGGTGAAGGTGACGCGTCTTTCCTTTGAAGAGGCTAATGCCTATAACCCGCAGACAGCTGCAGATATGTTGGGTCTTACCGGTGAGGTCTTTATCCAAAAGAGCCAGTACGGTGGTGGTAGCCCCATGATACGCGGCTTTGCCACAAACCGTCTGCTATACAGTATAGACGGTGTGCGCATGAACAGTGCGATATTCCGTGCCGGCAATATACAGAATGTGATATCGCTCGATCCCTTTGCGATAGAGGAGACCGAGGTGCTCTTCGGTCCCGGTGCCGTGAGCTATGGCAGTGATGCCATAGGCGGAGCGATGGTGTTCAAAACCCTTCAGCCTTGCCTGGCTACGGGAGGCCGGCCTGTCGCTTACGGTTCGGCAACAGTGCGCACGGCAACAGCATCCAATGAACTTACTACACACGTACATGCCGGGGTGGGGTGGAAACGTTGGGCGTTGCTCACCAGCTTCACTACATCTTCCTACGATGACCTTGAGCAGGGTCTGCATGGTCCCGAGGAGTATATAATGCCTTATATCGTTGTTCCTGGCATAAATGCCGATGGCGAGCTTGAAGACCGTGTCGTTGCCAACGGTGACAAACGCAGGCAGTCGCCAAGCGGCTACAAGCAGCATAATTTCATGCAGAAAGTGCGTTATGCCCCCACTGCGGAGTGGAACCTCGAATATGCATTCCACTTCAGCGAGACATCGGAGTATGCACGCTACGACCGTCATCAGCGTGTGCGCGACGGGCTCCCCCGTTACGCCGAGTGGAACTATGGCCCACAGAGGTGGATGATGAATCATCTGCGCGTGGAGCATGCCGGTGACGGGGCTGTGTATGACTCGTTGCGCGTGAACCTGGCACTGCAACGCTTCGAGGAGAGCCGTATAAGCCGTGACCTGAACAAACCTACGCGTGAGACACAGAGCGAGAAGGTTGACGCATGGAGTGCAAATGTCGATTTCCTCAAGGAGCTGTCCTATGATATGACACTCTTTTACGGTGCCGAATATGTGCAGAACAACGTGCGTTCAAAGGGAGTGGCGACAGATGTCCTCACAGGTGCTGATGAGCCTATGGCTGCACGTTATCCCAAAGCACGTTGGTACAGCGCAGGAGTGTACGCGCAGGCCGAGTGGCACATCACAAAACGCCTGAACGCTGCAGCCGGAGTGCGTTATAACCATTATGGAATAGACAACGACTTCTCCACTGCCGGTTATGACGTGCCTTTTGCTCCCAAACAGAGCGCCTCGGCAGGTAGTGTGAGCGGCAATATCGGTATCAACTGGCGTCCTGTGGCAGGGTGGCTCTTCCGTGTGAACTATGCGCGTGGCTTCCGTGCACCCAATGTCGATGACATGGGCAAACTGTTCGATAGTGTCGACGGTTGTGTCACAGTTCCCAACCCCTCATTGAAACCCGAGTATGCCGACAATATCGAGATAGGCATTGCCAAGCGCTTCGGCTCTTTCCTTACAGCCGATGTTACAGCATATTACACACATCTTGACAACGCCATTGTAAGGCGCGACTACACATTTGACGGCTTGTCCACAATGGAGTATGGCGGTGAAGAGTGCAGGGTACAGGCGCTCCAGAACGCCGCCGTTGCCAATGTGTGGGGGGTGCAGGCGGCTGTCGATGCCCGTTTCGCCAAAAGGTTCTATGCCAATGCACGTGTCAGCTGGCAGCGCGGTCGCGAGGAACTCGACAACGGCGATGAATCCCCGTCGCGCCACGCCGCACCGCTCTTCGGCAGAGCCGCTGTCGGCTATAAATGCGATAGGCTTACAGTTGAGGCTTTCACTGCATTTCAGGCAGAGTGCAGTGAAGATGATATGCCCGAAGAGGAGAAAGAAAAGACCGAGTTCTATGCCCTTGATAAGGACGGCAACGCTTACTCTCCGGCATGGCTCACCCTCAACGTGCGTGCCTCGTACAGGTTCGCCGGCGGCCTCTCATTGAATGCCACCTTCGAGAACCTCACCGACAGACGCTATCGTCCCTACAGCTGTGGCATCAGCGCCCCCGGCCGTAATATGACGGTGAGTGTGACGTATAATCTTTAATGGCGTTGGCTGTCATGCTGAGCGAAGCGAAGCATCTATAGTGGGCTTGTCATCCTGACAGAGCGGAGCGACGGGAGAATCTCTTATTTCTCTTTACCTATTTGCTTGCACGACTTTGCTTTCAGCGAAGTTTAGCTGCGCTCATTGCGTGTAAAAATAAATTTTTACCCATTCGCTTGCACAACATTGCTTTCAGCGAAGTTTAGCTGCGCTCATTGCGTGTAAAAATAAATTTTTACCCATTCGCTTGCACAACATT
>CALCYA010000051.1 GCA_937906165.1 uncultured Bacteroidales bacterium
TGTTACTCTCTTTTCCTAAATCACTCAACTTTTTGCTTAGCCCCCAGACTTTGCCTGTGAGCCCAAATAGTAGTTGCAGCGTCCTCTTCATGAGGACGCTGCCGTGTTATAATATCTTTGCCAATATGCCGGTGTAGTTGTCTGTGGAGAATTTCTCACACATGAACTTCACTACGTCAATAATGCATTCCTGCGGTTTGCTGTCCTGCAGCCTTGCTGTTAGAATTTCGGGTGCGATGGCTTTGTACACTCCGTCGGAACAAAGGAAAATGGTGTCTCCGGAATTCAGTTCAAACCGTGCAATGTCTGGTAATGCAACTTCTGGGTTCAGTGAGAAGAAACATCTTGTTACTCTTTCAGAACCTGCATGTGGGTCGGCATGGTCTATGGTGCGGTATATGACCTCTCCATTCCGTAACAGATAGCAACGGCTGTCGCCACAATGGGCTATTGTTATGTGATTGCCCTCGATGCTTGCCATCACAAGTGTGGTTCCCATCTCTGTCGGGCGCACAATGCATGAGCGCGCGTTAAGAGCGTCCGATGCCTTTTTGAAGGCTTCTGTTATTTTCTGTGGTGAGTCGGCGTAATCAGGGTTTTCTTGCCAGAAATTGCAAATGGCGTCGCACACCGTCTGTGCTGCAACATCGCCCATCGAGTGTCCTCCCATGCCGTCGCACACAACCAACAGGGTACGGTGGTTGTCCGGCATATCCACAATGCGCCACACATCCTGATTGGTATAACGTTTCCCGGTTTCGCAGAAAGCTGTATATTCAATTCCCATATTATTGATGTTTATCATCTGTGTCAAGATACTTCAATATTGATTTCCAATCCGGGAACTCTATAGAACCTATTCTGATGACTTCTCCTTCAAAGTTGTCCTTTGTATCGTTGTTGCTGTCTATGAGGATATCTCCATTCAATATACTCTTGCAGTCGGTCATTACAATCCTGTTGCCGAAAAGTCTTGCTATCCATGATGGCCTGTCGCTACATAAAGATGGCTTTTCCAATTGTGCAACTGCTGTCACTATGTAGCAATCATAATGCGAGTTCAGTATATTGATGGCGTTTGAGGCTTCCGGTGATGGCTCAAACGTGTCGGTTGCTTCCTTGCATGGGACAGTGACGGAAAGGAGTCCTTCAAGTGTTATATATATCCTTTTCCTGTTTTTGGACATTCCCGCGTGCCTGTCGTCATAGGCGTCACGTAACCAGGTAAGGATTGAACAGAATTCTTCTTCGGTGAGAATGGTCTTGTAACTGTTTTTTTCTCCTCTGCTGTGGAACAGTTCCATACCTCTGGTCGACATGAGGGCTGTACGGAACCTTTCATTCTGTTCGAACATTGCCATATACGCCCTGCGGACCAGTTTCCGGAATATATGACTTTGGCGGTCTATGGCAACTCCTCGCCACCATAATGTCTGGTCTGTTTGCCAGGCTGTAGAAGTCATCTTTTTGGCGTTCTTGCCTTTCATCGAGCATATTTGCCTCTGCTTGTCCTTGTCCTTTTGCTTGAGTGACTGCAGGAATCCTTCCATACTACCGCATATCATCCCGTCAAGGCGAAACCCGTTGCTGCACAGATTGGACAATACATTCGCAGGGTATGCACTTTTGGACCAGATGTCTATGGCTTTACCCCTCCATACTAACCATCTTATATACAGATTTCTAAGTTTCATGCAGTTTTTTATTTTATAGAGTAATGCCGGCTATGAAATCTATCATTTGCACTCGTTCTCAATGAATTTCCTTACAAAGGCACGTTGCATTTCGTTTTCGGGTGACACACGGTGCTTTGACTTTGGATTGCGCGAGAAACTCTCATTCAGCTGTCGCATCGCCTCGGTGTAAATCTCCTCTGTGCTCATCCCTTTGTCTTTCAATAGGTAGGCATAGAGGCAGGCGACAATGGTTCCGGTCCTGCCGACACCGCCCCAACAGTGGATGTATATACAATCGCCGTGGTAATATCCATTCTTGCCACGATATATAATCTCATCTACAAGCCGGGCAACAATGTATGTGTTGGCGGGGATGCCGCAATCGGGTATCGGGAACCTGAAATGGCATTTGCCGTTCTTGAGGTATTGTGCATAAGGTCTCAGTTCACCTTCGCAGGTGAGGTCGTAGAAATACCGGAATCTTGACCAACAGAATACGTCCTGTACCTTTATCCTGCATTTATTATCGTCCTTGTCTCCTGGGTATTCGCCTGCGAATATGTTCAGGTCACGGTGTACAAGGTATGAATTCTTTATGGGGACGGTGTCGCGTTCAAATACCTCAACATACTTTTTCATCCATAATCTTTTCTCGGGTGTGTCGTAGCAGTCGATGTATTCGCCGACGGGAATGTCGGTTGCAAGGTCTGTTGCAAGCTCCTCTATTAGCCATCGCAGTTCAAGGTTCTCCTTGTAATATTCAGGAATGGCGTCATAGCCAAGCAACGCACCCATAATGTTGCCTGTTACCGCTCCGGTGGAGTCGCTGTCGCCCGAGTGGTTGACTGATGCTACAACGGCTTTCTCAAAGTCATCGGGGTATTTCATGAGGCAGTATATGGCTATGGCAAGTGTTTCCTCTGCAACCCAACCTTCTCCTAATAGTGCTATAGCCTCGGCATCGCTCGTGCTGTCATATGACAATGATATTGCCTTGTCGGTCAATGTCTTTATGTAATCAATGTGCCCTCTATGTTCGGGGTATATTTCGGTCAGGATAGATATACATTCGTCAATACATTCCCTGATCTGGTCTTTTCTTATGTAAGAGTAGGGCATCAGCTGCTGTATGAGTATTGCCAGGAATGCCGCGGGTATATATCCGAGCGGATGCTTGTGTGTCAAGGCTGCAGCCTTTCCTGCCTCTTTTGCAAAATCAATGATACGTTGTCGTGTGTTGTCGTGTGTTGTGGGGTTCGCGGCAAAAAGAGCCAAAGGGGCGACTCTCATTATGCCACCGCATCCTTTGCTGTCATTGATGACCTCCTTGCCATCGGCCAGGCTTTGCAACGCCGTAAGACAGGTTATTCCCGGAGCGCGCCGTGAATGCAGTCCTTTCACCTCGCGTATCCAGTTGAGGTGGTGTCGGGTGTAGTCTATTTCGCCAGTCTGTGTCTGCAACCATTCGATATACGAGTCACGGATATAATCGGCGGGGCTTGCTCCCAACACTCCGTGCGTAGCATACCGGGTAAAGCAGAACAGCGTACCGTTTGCCGTGAACAGGGTCATCTGTGTGTCGTCGGAGATTTCGGCTATTCCATCCTTGTTGAGTTCGTACCGTGTAATACCGTTTCTTCCATATTTAGTGGTAATGCCGTGATAACTCATGAACTCTACGGGATAACCGAGCGCATCCCCTACAGCTCCTCCAATCATAGAGCCCAATACCTTGTTCTTGTATGCCTTGTTCATTGTAATGTGTCTTTGTATATGATTGCAATATGCAGTTTGTGCAAATGTAATAAAAAAAGTAATAATATAGATGTTGTCCAAAACGTATCATGTCATTCTATATTTGCACT
>CALCYA010000052.1 GCA_937906165.1 uncultured Bacteroidales bacterium
GTCGGGATGACAGGTTCGCGATTTGATTTAGCTTATATCGAACTCACGTTAAATATGATTGGTATATAGATAACCCTCCAGGGCGTAGTGGTATATTTAACGATTACACGGATTTTGGGAGATCTTAGATTCATTCTAACTATGAGAAAGTTAATGTTAAACTTTAAAGTATCCACACTCTGCTTTGTAATTGCTTTATCATTTACAAGCTGTACAAAGATTATTACTATACTGGACATATTTGGAATAATCCCTCCTCGCGAGCAGAAACTTGAACTTCAACTTGAAAGACAAGCTATTGAAAAACCATTTTCTTTTGCCGACTATTGCGAAGAAGAGTATGACAGCATATTTTTGGTTTATCCATATTTCAATACAGAAAGAGAAGATTTTATCAATTTAAAAATGTCGGACAAATTAAGAAGAGTGTGTAACAGCAATTCCAATTTTGATTCATTTTCTACACTTCTTTTTATTAATGACGGAGAGGTAAACGCTTTCTCTGAAATAAGTTTTGGAAAAATCCGCCTCACCGCACCAGAAATACCTGAAAATAAATACATATTTCCATTTAAACAGAAATTCGTTTTAGATGAAAACAGATACGTTCATATATACGAGGAATAGTATTTTCCCGCGTTGATTAAACGTCAACAAGGTGGCTGACATCAATTTGTTTGCCACCTTGCTTTTTGTTAAAACAAGTGAAAAAAGGAGGGGGTTCTCAAGATAAAGATTGACAACAATGGTCTTGTAGTACTATTAACGAATAAAGACAAACATTGAAAGCATTTTGAGGCTGACTAAAAAGGCTCTTTTTATCAACCTACAAAAGTGGGTGCCCCATTTCACTTTTGGGTCACCCACAATGTTTTGTTATATATATGCATAATCATGCGCTAAAATGTTAAAATATTAGTAAAAACAATAAAAAATCACGTATTTAGGCAGTTTTTCGTTACTTTTGTCAATTGAATTCATTTTTCTGGAATTATGATTAGAAAGAATATATTCGGAGCTATGCTCCTTGCCATTATATGTAGCCTTAGTTCTTGTATAAGAGAAGAGGCGCCTAATGCAGAATGTGACATCATTGACATTGACGAGAGTTGGCTCGAGGTCAACAGCGACATCCTGGTAGGTTCCCCTATCATCAGCAACTATTCCGTTGAAATGATGGTAAAGGAGGGTACTGACTGTACAGTGTTGGAACCGCTGTTCGTGCTTACTCCGGGTGCATGGATAACAAAGGACAGCATTAAGGACAATGGTCTGTCGGGTGTAACACAGTACTACACCACGCACGCCGAGGACGGTATATGGAGCAAGAAGTATACCGTATCGTTCACCATACAGGCACCTATAACAACAAACCAGGTCTTCAGTTTCGAGAACTTCGAGTTGGAGAGCAGCGGACGCTACAACATATGGTACGAGGTTGACGGCAACGGCACCCGCCGCAATATATGGGCAAGCGGAAACGCAGGATTTGCCTTTACCGGCAAAGGAAAGACTCCTGACGATTTCCCCACCACAACCTCTCCCGACGGTGTTGTAGGCAACTGTGTGAAACTCACAACAAGCGACACGGGTTCTTTCGGCAAAATGGTCGGTATGCCCATTGCAGCAGGAAACCTTTTCATCGGCGTATTCCAGACCGAAGACGCGATGAAGAAACCGCTTGAAGCCACACGCTTCGGTTTCCAGCTGGTACCGAGCAAGCCGCTTTACCTCAAAGGATTCTACAAATACACAAGAGGCGAGGTCTTCACCGACAATAAGAAGAACGAGGTACCCGGCATGCAGGACGAGTGCGCAGTATATTCCGTACTTTATGAGGTGGACCCCGGCAACTTTGAGACACTTGACGGCTCCAACGTGACATCAAGCGACCGCATAGTGATGATTGCAGAGATTGAGAACCCCGGCGCACCCGAATCGTGGACAGAGTTCAAGGTACCGTTCAAGCCGATGAACGGCAAAGAGTTCGACCCCGAGAGACTCGCGAACAACGGTTACGCATTTACCGTGGTGGCAAGTTCAAGCAAGAACGGTGCGTTCTTTGAAGGCGCTGTAGGCAGCACACTGTATGTCGACGAGATAACAATCCTTTGGGAGGCCGAGGAGGAGTAAGAAGCTGTTTGTTAAATCTATGATTATGAAAAGAATTATTATAGCACTCGTAATTGCAGCGACTGCGCTGACTGCTGCAGCACAGAGCAACAACGAGATTGGCAGCACTGACAAGAACCTTATAAAGGCTGCCCTTAAAGGGTGGCACATACGCCTGAGTGCGGGCTACAATATCGGCGGAACAGCACCGTTGCCACTGCCGCGCGAGATTCGCGGGATTGAGGGCTACAACCCCGGGCTCAACCTTGCAATAGAGGGAACTGTCGAAAAGAACTTCAAGGCATCGCCTTGGGGCATACGTTGGGGTATAAGGCTTGAGACAAAGGGCATGACCACCAGAGCAAAGACAAAGAACTACCACATGGAGGCGTGGAACACCGACGGCTCGGGCAAGGTACAGGGTGCCTGGACAGGAAAGGTAAAGACAAGCGTAAATAACACATACCTTACACTGCCTGTGGTTGCCGTGTACAACATCGACAAGCGCTGGAGCGTGTCGGCCGGAGCATACGCGTCATACCTGCTCGACGGTGAATTCACCGGTGCCGCATACGACGGCTACATACGCGACCAGGACCCCACCGGCGAGAAGGCAGAGGTTACACGCGCCGAGTATAACTTCAGCAGCGACATACGCAAGTTCAACTGGGGCTTGCAGGCAGGCGGCGAGTACAAGGCCTACAAGCACCTTGCACTGTTCGCGAACCTTCAATGGAGCATGAACGGGATATTCCCAAGCGACTTCGGCAGCGTCACATTTGCCCTGTACCCAATCTACGGAACATTAGGTTTCACCTATCTGTTCTAAAGAATAGAATAAACGAATAACAAAACAATAATTGCTTATGAAGAAATTTCTACTCACAATGGCAGTAGCATTGACAGCGCTGTTCGCTACTGCACAGACAAAGACCTACACCGACAACCTTTTGGTTACAATTGACGGCGAGAGCACCGAGCCACAGGAGACAACAATCAGCGTTGCAGAGAACGCAGACGGCACATACTGCCTCTCACTGAACAATTTCGTCCTTGGCGGCATGATTCAGGTGGGCAACATCGTTGTCGACAACATCCAGGCCACCGACAACCATGGCATAAAGGAGTTTGCGACAGTACAGAACATAAACATCACTGCAGGCGAGGGAAATGCTGACGACTGGCTTGGCCCAATGCTCGGCGAGGTACCCGTTGACATCAAGGGAAAGATGACCGACGAGAAGCTCTACTGCACAATAGACATTGACATGTCGGCAACCCTTGGACAAGTAATCTACGTAACATTCGGCAACGACATGAGCGCTGTTGTGAACACAAAAGAGTACACTGACAACCTTGTGGTTACCATTGACGGTGAGAGCACCGAGCCACAGGAGACAACAATCAATGTTACTGAGTACATCGACGGCACATACAGCCTGTCATTGAACAATTTCGTACTTGGCGGTGAAATAAAGGTGGGCAACATTGTCGTTGACTACATACAGGCCACCGAGGAGAACGGCATAAAGAGTTTTGCCACATTGCAGAACATTCTTATCACTGCAGGCGAGGGAAATGCAGATGAGTGGCTCGGTCCGCTGCTCGGCGAGGTGCCTGTTGACCTCAAAGGTTACATGAATGACGAGCAGCTCTACTGCACAATCGGCATTGACATGACAGCTACCCTCGGACAGGTAATCAATGTTACATTCGGTACAGACAGTTTCACCGGAATCGAGAACATCGTTGCAGGTGAGGGTGCAAAGGTTATCTACGACATCACCGGTCGTCGCGTAAATGCTGTGACAGCTCCCGGCATCTACATCATCAACGGCAAGAAGTGCATTGTGAAGTGATGCAACGAAACAATAGTGGAATGCGCGGAGAAATCCGCGCATTTTTTTTGCTGCAACAGCAAGTTTGCCAAGCTATACAACCATTTTATTGATTTTTTTAACGAAATTTGCATAATATGTGGTCTCTCGGCAACAAAAAGAGAAGCAAAGAATAATATCAGGCCTTTTTCTCCGTTGATAGAGAGGGTAAAATCGTAAAAAATGAAAAAGTGGCTCATCATACTCATGCTTGCTATTGGCGCGTTCACTGCCGTACGCGCACAGTATGACGTACACTTTACCCACTATTGGAACATGCTCAACTTCTACAACCCTGCGGGCGCAGGTGCCGGGCAGAAGATGTTCGCCTATGCAGCCTACAGCAACCAGCTTTCGGGCTTCGAGAACAACCCGAAGAGCATGCTCCTGAACATTGACGCACCTATTCCCTTTGTACGCGGTGACCATAACCTGGGCATCGGCGCACTGAACGACGACATAGGTATGTTCACCAACCAGCACATCTACTTCAACTATGCCTATGGTTTCAAGCTCTTCGGCGGACGCTTGGCAGCAGGAGCACAGATAGGAATTCTCAACAGTTCATTCGACAGCAAGGACATCATATTCGGCGGCGACAGCAACGACCCCGCGTTCCCCAGCGGCAATGCCGAGGGAAACTCCATTGACTTCGGAGCAGGAGTGCTTTACCAGCACAAGTATTTCTATGCCGGAGTATCGGGCCTGCACCTCAACGGCCCCACAATCCTCATGGGCGAGAAGAACGAGATTGAAGTAGCCCCATATCTTAATTTTACAGCAGGAGGCAATATACCGTTAAAAAATTCGTTAATATCAATACAGCCCTCATTGCAGGTGATGACAGACCTTGTCGCTTGGCGTGCCGACATAACCGCCCGTGGTACATATGACTACAACAGCAAGCAGTTCTTCGGTGGAATAACATACAGCCCTGACATATCTGTGACCTTCTTTTTGGGCCTTGAGATAATGAACATAACAGCAAGCTACGGCTATGAGCTGTTCACGTCGGGAATTGGCGCCGAGAACGGCAGCCACGACATTTTTCTGGGATACCAGATTAACCTTGACATATTCAAGAAAGAAAAAAATAAACATAACAGTATAAGAATATTGCAATGATGAAAAAGATAGTTTTTCTCTCAATGGTTCTTCTTTCATTTGTCGCAGTCTCATGTATGAGTCCACGCGGCAATATGAGCAATTCGCAAGGTGGTGAAGTTACCGGAATAAGCGGAACTGCCGTCAACGAGCCTACACCTTACGGTATGGTATTCGTTCCACGTGGTTCGATAAAGGTCGGTGACGAAAAGACCGACTCCCTGTGGGGTACAGGAGCACCTACAAAGGATATCTCTGTGGATGCATTCTGGATGGACGAGACCGAGGTTTCCAATGCCAAGTACCGCCAGTTCGTGTTCTGGGTACGCGACTCTATCATCCGCGAGCGTCTTGCCGACCCTGCCTATGGCGGCGACGAGTCGTACAAGATTACCGAAGATGAATATGGCGAGCCCATCAACCCTTACCTCAACTGGAAGAAGCCTATCCCCTGGAAAAAGCCGACAGAGGATGAACAGCGCGCCATAGAGAGCGTATATATCGTGAACCCCATCACAGGCGAGAAGATGCTCGACGCGGCACAGATGAACTACCGCTACGAGATATATGACTACACACAGGCTGCGCTGCGCAGAAACCGCCTCAATCCCGAGGAGCGCAACCGCAACACCGATATCCCGACCGACTATGAGGCTGTTGTGACAATCTCAAAGGACACTGCATACATTGACGACGAGGGCAACATCATCCGCGAGACAATAAACCGCGCGCTCTCAAGCCCATACGATTTCCTGAACACTTACATCGTTAACATATATCCCGATACAACCTGTTGGGTAAATGACTTCCCCAATGCCAACAACGAGACATATCTGCAGCTCTACTTCAGTCACCCCAACTATGACAACCACCCTGTTGTGGGTGTAAGCTGGGAGCAGGCCAATGCATTCTGCGCATGGCGCACCGAGTATCTCCTCAAAGGGATGGGAGCACAGGCAAAATGGATACAGCGCTACCGCCTGCCATCGGAGGCCGAGTGGGAGTATGCCGCACGAGGCAAGGAGGGCAACCGCTTCCCATGGGAGCAGGAGGACACCAAGAGCGATGCCGGGTGCTACTACGCGAACTTCAAGCCGGGTGAGGGCAACTACACAAAGGACGGCAGCCTCATAACATCGCGTTGCGGAATATTCTCGGCAAACTCGAACGGACTGTACGACATGGCAGGAAACGTAGCCGAGTGGACATCGACCGTGTACACCGAGGCCGGAGTGTTGCAGATGAGCGACATCAACCCCGACCTGCGTTACCGTGCAGCAAAGGAGGATCCCTACAGCATGAAGAAGAAGACCATACGCGGAGGTTCTTGGAAGGATCCTGTGAAGTTCATCCAGGGAGCGACAAGAGCTTCGGAGTACCAGAACGAGTCACGTTCATACATCGGCTTCCGTTGCGTACGCAGCTATGCAGGCACAGAACGTAAAAAGTAAAAACAGCATCAAGAACAAAAACATTCTCAAGATATGAAAAAGGCTAAAGGTATTATCAGAAGCATACAGGCATTCATGGACTCTGCACGAGGCAAGACAGTCCTGAACTATCTCTACAGTTGGGGTGCCGCAATTGTGATTTTGGGTACTCTATTCAAGCTCACACACATGGCAGGAGCAAACCTGATGCTGTTCGTGGGTATGGGAACAGAGGTTCTCGTGTTCTTCTTCTCGGCTTTTGAACGCCCATATGACGTTGCCGAAGAAGAGAAAAGAGAAGAGGAAGCCGAGGAGGCCTTGGCACGCGTTCCCGGTCAGCCGGTCATCATCAACGGACCTATTGTTTCCGGTGGAGGCAGCTACAGCGAGGAGGGCGCTCCTGTTGTAATAGGCACCGGAGGAGGTGTTATACAGTCAGGACCTGCACAAGTCCCTGATATAGAGAACATCAGCGCTATGGACAAGGTAACCGAGGAGTATGTGGAACAGGTACGTGCACTCAACGAGGCAATACAGCGTATATCACAGCAGACAGAGGCCCTTGGCCGCAACCTTGAGGAGATGGATACACTCAGCCGCAACCTCACAGGCGTCAACGCAATATATGAGATTCAGCTGCGCGGTGCCAGTGGCCAGCTCAACTCAATTGACCAGGTAAATGAGCAGACCAAGAAGATGGCACAGCAGGTAGAGGAACTCAACACCCTCTATGCACGCATGATCGAGGCCATGACAACAAACACAAACCGTCAATAAACAATAATACCGTAGACGATGAAGATCAAGAAACAAAGAGTCTCACCACGTCAGAAGATGATCAATCTGATGTACGTTCTTTTGATGGCAATGCTTGCCTTGAACGTATCTTCGGACGTGCTCCACGGTTTTACGCTTGTTGACGAGAGCCTCTCGAAGAGTGCTGTAAACACCATCAAGCAGAACGACATGCTGTACGACGCATTCGACAAGAACCTTGAGCAGAACCCCGAGAAGGTACGAGACTGGTACGAGCGCGCAATGGAAGTGAAAAGACTCTCCAATGAACTGTACGACTATGCCAACGAGCTCAAGACCCGCATAGCAAAGAAGGCCGACGGTGAGGAGGGTGACTACACTAACCTCAAGAACCGTGAGGACCTTGAAGCCGCAACTTATGTTATGCTCACGTCGGGTACCGGAGAGGGACAGGCGCTTTACGATGCGATAACCGGATACCGCACAAAGCTCCTTGAGATGGTAACAGACCCGGCACAACAGGAAATAATATTGACAAGCCTCAGCACCGATGTTCCAAACAGGGACATATCGCTGCTGAAGAACTGGCAGGAGTACCACTTTGAGAACATGCCTGCGATAGCAGCCATCACACTGCTCACAAAGATACAGAACGACGTACGTTATGTAGAGGGTGAGGTGCTTCACACACTGTCGAAGAACATCGATATGGGCGATGTGCGTGTGAACCAGATCCGCGCCCTTGTCATACCCACTTCAAAGAACATTGTACGTGGCGGAAACTTCCAGGCACAGATTATACTTGCAGCTGTGGACTCTACACAGCGCCCGCAGATATATATCGACGACAACCTGCTTGAGTCGGAGCGCGGTGAATACAGCATCGCCTGCAACAGGACCGGTGACTACACCCTCAACGGCTATATGCTCGTGAACGACGGTTCGGGCTCACAGTCACGTTATGACTTCACACAGAACTACACCGTTGTAGACCCCACCGCAACAGTAAGCGCATCAATGATGAACGTGCTATATGCAGGATTCTCAAACCCAGTGAGCATCTCTGTTCCGGGAGTACCTGCCAACAAGATTTCGGCAAACATATCGGCCGGCAGCGGAAGCATCAAGAGCGACGGCAACGGCGGATATATCGTTGTACCCACAAAGGTTGGCGAGGAGCTGAAGATTGGTGTCACTGCACGTAACGATGCAGGTAACAACCAGAGCATGGGTGAGTACACATTCCGCGTGCGCCAGCTACCCGATCCTACACCTTTCATCGAGTACAAGGACAAGGACGGCAACACCCAGCGCTACCGCGGCGGCAGAGGCCTGAGCAAACAGGACCTCATGAGTTCCAACGGTATTGTGGCAGCCATTGATGACGGATTGCTGAACATAGGATTCAAGGTCCTCTCTTTTGAGACCGTATTCTATGACAATATGGGCAACGCAAAGCCTATGAACTCGGACGGCACGAACTTCTCGGCACGCCAGAAGGATATGATGCGCAACCTGAGCCGTGGCAAGCGTTTCTACATATCACACGTAAAGGCCGTGGGTCCCGACAATGTCGAGCGTCTGCTGCCCACTACACTCGAGGTAATAATTAACTAAAACAGAACAAACAATAAAGTTATGCAATACATAAGCCGATTACTACTCGTCCTGTCGTTCCTGCTTGTAGCACAGGCTACAGTGGCACAGCCACCTGCACGCCAGAGAGAGAACGCAAAGAAGGTGAGAAAGTCAGAAGGTTCTTCCGCTGCCTTTACAGGCCTGAGCGAAAGGGCAAAGAGCCAGTACCCGGGCACTGTTACGCCCCAGGAGGTTGAATGGAAACGTGACGTATACAGGGTGCTCGACCTTGAAAAGGAGAAGAACGCATCGCTCTACTACCCCGTTGAGCCTATGGGCGGAAATATGAACCTTTTCACATTCCTCTTCCAGAACATCATCAATGGCAACATAACTGCATACGAGTACAGCCTCGACGGTTACGAGTCCTTTACCGAGGAGAACGCAGTTGACCCTAAACTGATACTTGATGACTACCGCATCATGTATGAGGAGCAGGACGGGGAGATTGTAGTGAACAAGAGCGACGTGCCCAGTGCCGAGGTTCTCAGCTACTACGTAAAGGAGAGCCACTACTACGACAACAAGACCGGAACATTCGGGAAACGCATCACTGCACTCTGCCCGGTACTTCACCGTACAGGCGACGAGTTCTCAACACAGGTTACAAAATACCCCATGTTCTGGCTTAACTATGACGAGATAGCACAACTGCTCGCACAGCAGAGCGTGATGACAAGCAGCCTCAACAACGTATCATCAATGAGCCTCGACGACTACTTCACAAAAGGCGCATACGACGGCGAGATATACAAGACTGTGAACCTGCGCAACCTTGCAATCTCACAGTATTGCGAGGACTCTACTGCTGTCAAGAAAGAGCAACAGAAGATTGAACAGCAGCTCAAGGACTTCCGCACCAACCTATGGAACACAAAGACCGTTGCCGAGATTCGTCAGGACTCTATCGATGCGGCCATAAAGGCAGCCAACGACTCCATAGAGGCTGCAAAGAACCCTGTAGAGAAGCCCAAGAGAAAGCTCACACGCAGAGAGCAGAAAGCAAAAGAGGAGAAGAGTGAACCCAAAGTAGAGAAGAAGAGCAAGAGTAAAAGCGAGGGCAGCAAATCAAACAGCGGTGCCCGAGTATCGGTACGACGCACACGCAGATAAACATTTTTACCGAATTTTTTGTTTATTTACTTATTTTATCGTTCTTTTGTGGCATAAAATAGGTATTGGAACAGCATTGTAATACCAAAACCGTATACAATGCTGTTTCTGTTTAATAATTTAAAGACAAAAACCATGAAGAAATTTTTTGGAATCCTTGCGATTATCACACTCTTTACAGCAGCTCCTGCTGCAGCTCAGTTCAACTGGGGTATCAAGGCCGGTGTAAACCTTGCACAGAAGCCATCGGACATTGAGGACGTAAAGGGCAAGACAGGTTGGTTTGTAGGTCCTATGGCAAAGTTCACATTGCCAATCGTAGGCCTTGGCCTTGAGGCAAACCTCCTTTATTCACAGTCAAGCACAGAGGTACAGGGCGAGACAATCGAAAGAAAGACAGTAGACCTTCCCGTTTACCTCCGCTATGAGTTCTCACTCCCAGTAGTGAACAAGTTCCTTGAGCCATTCCTCGCTGTAGGTCCACAGTGGAGCTGGAACGTAGGTGACAAGACATTCTCTGTAGGAAATATTCTGGCAGGCAGCCAGAACTTCTCGGAGTACACATTGAGAAGCAGCAACCTCAGCCTCAACCTCGGCCTTGGTGCTATCGTTCTTGACCACATTCAGGTTCATGCAAACTACAACATCGCATTGGGCAGCACCAGCGACTATCGCGAGGCTACAGATGCAGCTTTGAACCTTGTTACAAAGTCCAAGACAAATACCTGGCAGGTATCTGTTGCATATATCTTCTAAAGGTTGAAGAACAAACCAACACAAAGGCTCCTTGCATCAGCAAGGAGCCTTTGTTGTATATTAACGTGAGTTCGATATAAGCAAAAACCGCGGAAAATGTCATGCTGGAACGAAGTGAAGCATCTCAAGAACGTGAAATGAGAGATTCCTCACATATGTTCGGAATGACAAGTACGCGAAAACACCGGATTGTCATCCCGACAGAGCGTAGCGACGAGGGATCTCTGAATCCGCGAATAATGAGA
>CALCYA010000053.1 GCA_937906165.1 uncultured Bacteroidales bacterium
TTTAATGTTTTGTCTGTGTTAAAAAGATATTCCCCCTATAGTTTGCAGGTGAACCTGAACTTTACATAAACTGTTGTCGGGCATCCGCAAGAGAAATCCCGGCAGTTTCTTATTTGCTATCTTTTGTATGCCGTTTGTAATAGCTGCTTCTCATCCAATGGTCGAACAGGATAAGAAGAATGAGTATTATTGCAAATAGTATGTAGGGCGTTGCGAATATGTCGAGTTGTAGGAATGTCTCTGCAATGCTCGAGAACATCCTTTTCAGCTCTTCTCCGTAGAAATGATCCACAATAAGCCCAAGAACGGCAGACAGGGCTGCCGATACGGCAACAATGGAGTAGAACATCTGTTTCTCTGCTCTCTTTTCTCTTGTGCGTATATACTCTTCAACCTTCCGCATTGTGCAGAAGGTGAAATTTGAAGGCAGTGCACTGTTTTTGCTGCCCAATGCCTTCTTCAAGCCTCGGTCTTTTGCTTCCTGTTTCATAAGTCATTCATTATGAGGTATAACTTTTTCCTTGTGCGTAGTAGCTTTATCTTCACATTGCTTACTGTAAGTCCCAGTATCGAGGCCACCTCGGCAACAGGCTTCTCATTCATATAATAAAGGGTTATCAAGGCACGCTCATCGGCGTTGAGCATCTCAATGGCATCGGACAGTCTCTGCAGTTGTTCTTCACTGTCGTTGTCCAGCGCCTCGTCGATAATATCGTCCGGGATGTTCGGATATACAGCATCGTCCAGATGAAGTGTGTCGTGCTTTCTCTTGCGTGCGGCCGAGAGTGCGGTATTGGTTGCGATGCGGTATATCCAGGTCGAGAAACTGCTCTCTTCCTTGAATGAGGATAGTAGCCGGAACACCTTGATGAATACATCCTGTGTCAGTTCCTCTGCATCTTCCTTGCACGGGACAATATGGGCAATGAGGTTGAATACCTGCCCGCTGTATCTGTTGAGGATATGCTCGAACTGTTCGCTTTTTCCGCCGAGAACCTCCTTTATTATATGTATGTCGTCGTGCTTCATCTATCTAATAGACGCAGAAAAGGCGTTCCGGTTACAAAATTCCCAAAAAAATATAAGAAAAATGTAACCGTTCGGGAGTTGTTGCGTCTAAAGGGTGTAAGGAATGAATTGTTAACCTTTAAATTTAAATAATTATGATGGATTTTATTATGGTTCCTGCCGTTATGGGTATTATCACTTTGGGTATTTATAAGTTGTTTGAACTTTTTGTGCGTAAAAAGGAACGCCTGACAATCATTGACAAGATTGGGGATAAACTTACCCCTGATATCTTGAACGGGAAAATCGATTTCTCAACAGATATCCCTAAGCTCTCTTCTTCGGCATTGAAGTTCGGTTGTCTGTTTATGGGACTTGGAATAGGTCTGCTGGTTGCTTTTGCCGTTCACTATAATTTCGCGGACTTTGTGGAGAGTTCGTATCAGATAAGAGGTGCTGTGTACGGTTCGTGTGTGCTTCTGTTCGGTGGTCTTGGGTTGATTATAGCCTTTATTATTGAGTTGAAGATCAGTAAAAAGAAGTAAAGGACGAAAAGATAATATAGCATTGACCCTAAAACTGTTTGGTTGATGTCATATCGAAGGAGCGTGGCGACTGAGATATGACATCAACATTGTTTTTGAGATCCCTCGTCGCTGTGCTCCGTCGGGATGACAATGCTGGCGGTTTTTTAGAGATCCTTTGACAATGCCGCCTTTTCGCGACCCGCACGGCATGAGCATTGCCCATGCTACGTGCGACCATTCGCTGTCGGCATTGTCGAACCCTCCGGATTTCGTCGCTGTGCTCCGTCGGGATGACAGGTTCGGATATTTTAGATGCTTCGCTGACTAAAAAGGCTCTTTTCTTGTTTTTTATTGTTGCAAACAACTCTCCCTTAATGTTATGAGTCCTTCGGGGCCCATGTTGAAAAGCAGGTCCAAAACGCTCAGGTTGGGGATGAAACCGTTGCGCCGGGCGAATACCTGATAGTATGGTTGCGGTTGCTCTGTGAGGGTTTTAAGGGCTTTGGGCTCTGCAATGTGGCGCATGTCGCATGCGTCCGCTGTGTCAATGTTTCCCTCTGTAATTACAGTTGCCTCCCTTTCCAGTCCCAGCAGTTCGCATATCACATTGTGCAGGCGCAGGTTGAAGTCCAGCAGGAAACCGTCACGCTCCTCGTAGAAGTGCGCGAAGTCATCGGCATAGTACTCAAAGAACGGGCTCTTGCGGTAGGCGCTCACCAAGGCGTTCCAGTGCTGGTGACGCCAGTTGCCGTGCTCGCTGATGCGTACGTCGCGCATGGCGGTCCTGCCGCCGTCGTGTACCACGGGGATGTTGAGGCTTTGTGTGCCGCTCTCGGTGGCAATGACGGCACGGCTCCTGAATGTCTGCTTGACGAACGGTGACTGTGCATCAATGACAAGCGCCGTCCCGCTGTACAGCTTTGTGTAGAGCGGAACGGGCGCAAGGTATAAGGGGTGTGATATGATTTTCACGGTTTTCTTATATTAATCAAAGCTGTTTACACTGCGGAAAATACGGTTCCAGCGTATCTTGCCGTCGAACAGTCCGCGGTCCTTGTCAAGCGAGAGCCATACGAAGAGTGCCTTGCCCACAATGTGGTCCTCGGGCACGAAACCCCAGCAGCGTGAGTCGGCGCTGTTGTGACGGTTGTCGCCCATCATCCAGTAGTAGTCCATCCTGAAGGTGTAGCTGCTGCACTCCTTGCCGTTGATGAATATCTTGCCCTCCTTTACATCGAGGGTGTTGCCCTCGTATGCCACAATGGGGCGCTCGTATATGGCAATGTTCTCCGGTGTCAGCTCAATGCTCTCGCCTCTCTTCGGAATCCATACGGGGCCGTAGTTGTCGAGTGTCCATCCGGTGTTGCCGTTGAGGGGATAGATGCCGTCGGTGTCATCCCTGTTGACGATGCTGATGCTCTCTACAAGCTTGCTGTTGTTTTTCAGCTCCTCATAGTTGGCATATGTCAACGGGAGTTCTCCGAAGCCTCCGCCATTGCCGTAGAGACGGAAATTCTGTAGGTCCTCCTTGCTTATGCCAAGCTCATGGCGCAGCTTTTCTGGCATGCTCTGGCGGAACTTTATGCTGTAGTTGAACTGTACGTTCTTTGGCTGTGCAAGAGGCTCGCCGTCAATGTAAACCACCTTGTCCTTTATCTCAAGTGTGTTGCCGGGGAGGCCTATGCAACGTTTCACATAGTTCTCGCGGCGGTCGACAGGGCGGTCAAGAATCTCGCCGAGCTCCATGGGGTGCTCCTCGATAATCTTCTTTCCGGCATTGTAGTATTTCCCGTATATCTCTCTTGCCTCCTCGGCAGGGGTTGTGTCGGTTATGGGGTATAGCTCTCCAAGCTCCTGCTTGCCGTAGGCATAACAGAGTCCGTGGAAGTCGATAACACCGGGGTTGGTGGTGGCAATGTCTCCTGCCGGGTAGTTGAACACTACAATGTCATTCCTCTCAATCTCCTCAAGACCCGGTACGCGCTCATAGTCCCATTGTATAAGGTCGGTGTAGCTCTTGCAACCGAAGATTGGCATGGTGTGCTGCACCAAAGGCAGGCTCAGCGGTGTCTGTGGCTTGCGCGGGCCGTAGTTCACCTTGCTCACGAACAGGTAGTCGCCCACGAGCAGGCTCTTCTCGAGCGATGATGTGGGGATGACATAGTTCTGGAAAAAGTAGATGTGTACAAAGTATACCGCAACAAGGGCGAAGACAATGGCGTCTACCCAGCTCATAACCTTCTTCAGTGTCTGGTTCTCCGACTTTTTCCACCAGCCCCAAGGGATGAAACGGGTGGTGTAGTTGTCAATGATGAACGGTATGACAATGATGCCAAGCCAGCTCTTTACCCAAAAGAGGAACAGAATGTAGAGCACAAGCGCTATGGTCATCTTTACAAGTGATGCGGTAGTGAGCTTTACCTCGCGGCCGAATATATTGAATTCCATTGTTTTGTTATTTGTCAGTTACTTACTCTTTAGACGTTGGAAGTGCCTTGTTGACTACAATCAGAAATTGATAAGGTCTTTCATCCCCAACATGCCGCTATGCTCCTTTGCATACTCTGCTGCAATCACTGCACCCAGAGCAAAGCCGCTGCGGTTGTGTGCATCGTGGGTGATGGTTATTGTGTCGGCCTCTGAATTGTAGGTGATGCTGTGTATGCCGGGAACCTCGTCGCGGCGTACGGCGTCAATTTTAATCTCAGTGGGTCGTGGTTCAGCGCCCTTTGTAACGCTGCCGTCGGGGTTGGTGAGGTCGCCCATTACCCAGCGCTCCTTGCGGTCTATGTTGGCAATGATGCCTTCGGCCAGTGTGATGGCTGTGCCGCTGGGGGCGTCGAGCTTGTGTATGTGGTGTGTCTCCTCCATCTGCACGCTGTAGTTGTCGAAGCCGTTCATAATCTTTGCAAGGTAGCGGTTCACTGCCGAGAATATTGCTACACCAAGGCTGAAGTTGCTGCTCCAGAAGAGTGTCTTGCCCTCGTTTTCGCATCTGTTGCGCATTTCCGCCTCGTGCTGCTGGAACCAGCCTGTACTGCCGCTGACAACCTTTACTCCTGCGTCCATGGCCTTCATGCAGTTGTCGAAGGCTACTGCAGGTGCTGTGAACTCGATTGCTACATCGGCACTCTTGAATGCATCGCTGCCGAAATCCTCGCGGTTGTCAATGTCGATGATTGATACAATCTCGTGTCCTCTCTCAAGGGCAATCTTCTCTATGGTCTTGCCCATCTTTCCGTATCCTATAAGTGCAATTTTCATGGTTTTGTCTATTTTGGCGCGAAGATACTCAATTTTTTACTAATATAAATCAATTTAATTATAAATAACAATGCAGGCACCCGTGTGAGTGCCTGCATTGTTATGAGGTTGTTTCAATTATCTTTTTATAAACTTTCTGCTGAGCCAGCGGCGTACAGGCTCGTCGTAGAGCTTGAGGCACAGGTAAGCGAGCAGAATACTTGATATGACTACCAGCGCAGCTACACCAATGCAATCCTGCAATGTGTAAAACTCTTTCTTAATGAGCCATGCGTAGAAAATGTACATTATGGGGTAGTGTACAATGTAGAGGGGGTAAGAGATATCGCCCAGAATCCTGTTGGCCTTGGCAGTGAATCCTTTGCCGCCCTCGCCGCATGCGCCTATCCACACAATCAGCGGGAACAGTGCAGCGATGCATACATACTCATACAGGCTGTTCATGCTTATGTTGCCTGTTGATGCAATGTAGGGCACTGCGAACAGTACAACAAGTGCAATGCTGCAGATGTAGAACGCGCCCTTTATCTTACGTGGCTTGAAGGTACGTGCAAGCAGCATACCCATAGTGAACGGGAAAAGCATGCGCACCAGTCCGCCCCAGAAGTTGACCTCGTCGATGGTCCAGCCCACACCCACCATGTCATATCCCGATACGTTCCAGATGAAGAACCAGGCATGTGCTATGCCAAGGAGCACTGTGAACGCTGCGAGTATCTTTGTCGACATGCGGCGTATGAAAAGTGCATAGAGGATATTGCCTATGTACTCGAAGAAGAGCGACCAGCCCGGGCCGTTGAGCGGGAACATCTCACCGTTGCCGCGTACCTCGTATGGTACACCAGGTACTGCCGGTATCATGAACATTGTAAGCAACAGTGCTGTCATAACCCATCCTGTAGGCGTTGTACTGCCGTCCCAACGTTCGAACCCTACAAAGGCGAATGCCAGGAAACCGATTATTGCACCCATAATTAGCATGGGATGCAGGCGGATGAGGCGGCGCTTGAAGAACTGCCAGGTACTCATCTTGTTCCAACGGTCATCGTAGGCATAGCTTATTACAAAGCCCGAGAGGATAAAGAAGAAGTCCACTGCAATGTGTCCGTGGTTAAGGGTTGTGATGAGTCCGTCTCCTGCGCCGTTTGTCACTTCGGCAAATGAGAACCCCTCGAAGATGTGGTAGAAAACCACAAGGATTGCAGCCACACCGCGCAGTCCGTCAAGCAACTCATAATGTGGCTTTGTGTCGGCGAAATTTGCCGATGAAATTGTTGTTTTTTGCATTTTTGTGTCTGTTTTTCCTGAAACTCGTATTGAATAGCAAAAGTAGTTGTTATTGTTGTTGGTTTTTTTGCTTTTAGGCAAAAAATCACTTTTCCCGTCTTATTCTGCTAAGTGTGTATATACTTATTCCAAGAAACTCTGCAATATGCTTGAGTTTTACCCTGTTCAATAGCCCGGGGTAGTGCTCAAGAAATTTGCGGTAACGCTCTTTGGGCGGCAGCTGCAACCTCTCCACAAACAGGTGGCTCAACAGTATATTGCACTCCTGATGAATGACTCTTCCCCAGTTGGCGATGTCAATATATTTCTCATAAAGGGAGTTCAGCTTTTCAATGGGAATCTTGTATATGAGGCAGTCGGTAAGTGTCTCAATGCTCTCCACCGACGGTTCGCTGTGGTAGAGCGAGTGCATCCCGAAGGTGGTGTCACCCTCCATGCTGAACCATGTGGTGGTGTCTGTGCCGTCCTTGTGGAAAATGGAACGGGTCACGCCTTCTTCAATGAAGTAGACATTCCTGTCGGTGATACCCGAACGCACCAGCATGGTGTTCTTTGGGCACTGCATGGGTGTCATGCTCCCGAGCATAGCCTCAAGGGCCTCGTCACTCATCGGGTAATATTCGACTATTTTCGCCTTAATGTTCTTCATATCCTGCGAAGATACTCTTTTTTGCCGACAGTAGCCCAATCAGGGGCATTAATGTGTAAATTGACGGCAAATAAACCCTCGCTGCAACTATTATTCTCGCGCAGGCCTGTTATTTAAAATAAAATGACTACTTTTGTAAATTGTGGCCCCGAAGGCAAAGGATAAAGTGATATAAGTGTTGACTAAAATCATTTTTATACACAGAATTGTCATATTGAATTTGTCATCCTGAACGGATGTGAAGGATCTCAATCAGGTTAAACAGAGATGCTTCGCTATGCTCAGCATGACAGGTTGCGTTGGGTCAACTGATATATTATTGCTGGAATTTTAATGAATAAATAATCAAAAAACATAACTACAATGGAAAAGAAATTCAAAAGAACCCTTGTTACATCGGCCCTGCCATACGCAAACGGTCCGGTACACATCGGTCACCTTGCAGGCGTTTATGTGCCTGCCGACATCTATGTGCGTTATCTGCGTCTCAAAGGCGAGGATGTTCTCTTCATCGGCGGCAGCGACGAGCACGGTGTGCCCGTTACACAGCGTGCCCGCAAGGAGGGCATTACCCCGCAGGATGTGGTAGACCGTTATCATAACATCATCAAGGAGAGCTTTGAGGGCTTCGGAATCTCGTTCGATGTCTACAGCCGTACAACATCCGAGACACATCACAAGTTTGCTTCGGAGTTCTTCCGCAAACTCTACGATGACGGAAAGCTTGTCGAGCAGACTTCAAAGCAGTTCTATGACGTGAAGAACGAGAAGTTCCTTACCGACCGCGATGTTGTGGGCGAGTGCCCTTACTGCCACAAGCAGGCCTACGGTAACCAGTGCGAGGAGGGATGCGGACGTGCGCTTGAGCCTACAGAGCTTATCAATCCCCGTTCAAAGGAGACCGGCGAGGCTCCTGTGCTCAAGGAGACAAAGAACTGGTATCTGCCGCTCAACGAGTACCAGCAGTGGCTCAAGGAGTGGATTCTTGAGAACCACAAAGAGTGGCGTCCGAATGTCTACGGTCAGTGCAAGAGCTGGCTCGACATGGACCTTCAGCCCCGTGCCATGACACGTGACCTTGATTGGGGTATTCCTGTACCCGTTGAGGGTGCCGACGGCAAGGTGCTCTATGTGTGGTTCGATGCTCCTATCGGATATATCTCGAACACAAAGGAACTGTGCGACAAGGAGCCCGAGAAGCATGGCTCATGGGAGCAGTGGTGGCAGAGTGAGGACACACGTCTTGTGCACTTCATCGGCAAGGACAACATCGTGTTTCACTGTATCATCTTCCCTGTGATGATGAAGGCTCACGGCAAGTATGTGATGCCCGACAATGTGCCCAGCAACGAGTTCCTGAACCTTGAGGATGACAAGATCTCTACATCACGCAACTGGGCTGTATGGCTCAACGAGTATCTTGTTGACTTCCCCGGAAAGCAGGATGTGCTGCGCTATGTGCTCACAGCAAATGCACCCGAGACAAAGGACAACAACTTTACATGGAAAGACTTCCAGGCACGCAACAACAACGAGCTTGTTGCCGTTTACGGTAACTTTGTGAACCGCGCATTGGTGCTTACAAAGAAATATTTCGACGGCAAGGTTCCTGCCTGCGGCGAGCTCACCGACTACGACAAGGCTATCGTTGCCGAGTTTGTGGATGTGAAGGGTAAGGTTGAGCATCTGCTCGACCAGTACAAGTTCCGCGATGCACAGAAGGAGGCTATGGAGCTTGCACGCATCGGTAACCGTTACCTTGCCGAGACCGAGCCCTGGAAGCTCGCGAAGACAGATATGGGCCGTGTGGCAACAATCCTCAATCTCTCGTTGCAGCTTGTGGCAAACCTCTCTATCGTGTTCGAGCCGTTCCTGCCTTTCAGCAGCAAGAAACTGCGTGGCATGCTCAACCTTGACACATTCGAGTGGGCAAGTCTCGGCAGTACAGAGCTTCTTGCCGAGGGACATGAGCTGGGCGAGATCGGCCTGTTGTTCGAGAAAATCGAGGATGAGACAATCCAGGCGCAGCTCGACCGTCTTGAGCGCATCAAGAAGGAGAACGAGGCTGCTAACTACAAGGCTAACCCAGTGCGTCCGGAGTGTACTTTCGATGACTTCATGAAGCTTGATATGCGTGTTGGTACCGTGCTCGAGTGTACAAAGGTGCCCAAGGCCGACAAACTGTTGCAGTTCAAGATTGACGACGGTCTTGAGACACGCACAATCCTTTCGGGTATCGCAAAGCACTTCAACCCCGAGGAACTTGTCGGCAAGCAGGTATGTTTCATCGCGAACCTTCCTCCACGTACAATGCGCGGCATTGTCAGTGAGGGTATGATTCTGAGTGCCGAGGACAATGAGGGCAAGCTCTCTCTGCTCACCGTCACTCCACAGGCAAAACCCGGTAGCGAGATAAAGTAAGTGTACATAAGAGATACATTCACCTCGTGTCATACAGAACGAAGTGAAGTATCTCTCCCTGTTTAAGTCAAAGAATAAGGGATTACAAAAGCAAGACCTGTCATTATGAGCCCGAAAAAATGGACTGCATTGGACAGAGATGTTTCGTTACACTCAACATGACAGGAAATGCAAAGGGACCCTTTGGGCCAAGGATATGATGGAGTAATGGTGAAGAACAGCGCATCAAACAGCAATAACTTAAAACATGCCGTCGCGAAAGGTTTCTTTTGGGCCAAGGATATGATGGAGTAATGGTGAAGAACAGCGCATCAAACAGCAATAACTTAAAACATGCCGTCGCGAAAGGTTTCTTTTGGGCCAAGGATATGATGGAGTAATGGTGAAGAACAGCGCATCAAACAGTAATAACTTAAAACATGCCGTCGCAAAGGGGTTCCTTTGGGCCAAGGATATGATGGAGCAATGGTGAAGAACAGTGCATCAAACAGCAATAACTTAAAACATGCCGTCGCAAAGGGGTTCTTATGGGGCGGCATGAGCAATGCGCTATGCCAGGTCTTCAGCCTTATCTTTGGTGTATATATGGCACGCATACTCGGCCCGGATGATTACGGGCCCATAGGTATGCTTGCCATCTTTTCGGCGATAGCGGGTTCGTTGCAGGACAGCGGTTTTGTGGCTGCCATTGCCAACCGTAAGAGTGTGACCCACGATGACTATAACGCTGTCTTCTGGTTCAACATCCTTATCTCCCTGCTCATGTACGGCGTGCTCTTCGTGTGCGCACCGCTGATAGCCGGTTTCTTCAACCAGCCGATACTGGTGTCCTTGTCGCGCTACAACTTCCTTGGATTTGTGGTTGCCGGTTTTGGAATAGCCCCTTCGGCTTATCTCTTCAGGGAACTCAAGGTGAAGCAGAAATCCATTGCAATTATCCTCTCCATAGTTATCTCAGGAGCTGTGGGTGTTGCGATGGCATTGTGCGGATACTCATATTGGGGTATAGCCACGCAGAGCATAGTCTATGTGCTTGTGCGCACCGTGGTATGCTGGTACTTCACCCCGTGGCGTCCCGGCTTCAAGGTGAATTTCTATCCGTTGAAGTACCTGTTCGCATTCAGTTACCGTCTGCTTATAACCAACATCTTCCAGCGCTTCAACTGGAATATCTTCTCTTTTATCTTAGGCAAGTTCTACACCCGTACCGATGTGGGCAACTACACCAAGGCTGCCGAGTGGTTCAATATGGGCGGTGAGGTTGTCAACGGAATGGTGAATGCCGTGGCGCAACCGGTGTTGGCAAAGGTTGTCGATGACAGCGAGAGGCAGCTGCGTGTATTCCGCAAGATGCTGCGCTTTACGGCGTTTGTCTCTTTCCCGCTTATGCTGGGCCTTTCGCTCGTGGCAAAGGAGGTGATAGTGATTGTCATTACCGACAAATGGCTTGAGAGTGCCTGCATGTTGCAGATTCTGGCAGTGTGGGGTGCATTCATGCCTGTACAGTCCCTGCTCACAAACTTGCTGGTAAGCCGTGGCTGTTCGCGCACTTTCATGTGGTGTACCATTGTGCAGGGCCTGCTCATGCTTGCTATCCTGCTGTGCGTATATCCCTACGGCATAAGGTTCATGCTTGTGAGTTACTGCGTGTTCAATGCCATGTGGCTTTTTGTATGGCACTACTTTGCACGCAAGGAGATAGCCATTACGCTCCCGATGTTCCTGTTGGATGTTACGCCATACCTGTTGCTTGCAGGCCTGACGATGTTTGCCACTTATATGCTGACAACCTCAATCGGAAATATATATATACTGCTGCTCTCGCGCATTGCCATTGCGGCGCTGCTTTATGTGGGTATTGCGTTCCTGATGCGTAGCAGCGAATTGCGCGAGATCATCAACTTTTTGTTAAAACGGAAAATTGAAGGATGATACTATGAAAAAGATTCTGTACGATAACCAGATGTTCACTCTTCAACGCTTCGGTGGCGTTACCCGCTATTTTGCCGACCTGATGTACAACCTTCCTCAGGGAGAGTTTACGGCAGAGATGCCTATGCGTTACTGTGAGAACCACTATGTGACAGAGACATACGGCCACAAATACGACAAGATAAGCTTTCCGAACAACTACCGCATACGTCGTCAGATATATATGCTGACGAACAAGCATATATCGTGGAAGGCAATAAAGTTCAATGACTTCGACATCTTCCACCCTACATATTTTAACCCCTATTTCCTCAAGAGCGTGAAGAGACGCCAGAAGCCTTTTGTGCTCACTGTGCACGACATGACTTTTGAGCGCTATCCGCAGGATATACTCATCTATGACCGTACAATACCGCACAAGCGCCGTCTGATAGCCGAGGCTGACCACATTATCGCAGTCAGCGAGAATACCAAACGCGACATTGTAGAGCTTTTGGGTACCGACCCCTCCAAGATAAGCGTGGTGCATCACGGTTACCGCATGGTGACACAGCCGGCGCAGCAGCTCTTCGACCGCTATGTTCTTTATGTGGGCGAGCGTAAGGGGTACAAGAACTTCCTGCCATGGCTCTCGGCAATACGCTCGATCTTCAACCTCGACCCTAACCTCAAGGTTGTGTGCACCGGCTCGCCGTTCACGGCTGCGGAGCAGAAACTCTTCGAGAAGTGGAGCATTGCCGACAGGCTTGTGCATATTGCTGCCAACGATGCCCAGATGGCTTCGCTCTACCGTCACGCGCTCTGCTTTGTGTTCCCGTCTCATTATGAGGGTTTTGGAATACCTATCCTTGAGGCCTTTGCTAACGGTTGCCCTGTATGCCTGAGCAATGCCAGCTCATTCCCCGAGGTAGCCGGTGATGCGGCGATGTTCTTCAACCCCAATGATGCGCAGTCTATGCTCGATACTCTCAAGGAGACTCTTGTCAGTGCTGCTCTGCGCGATGAGTTACGCATTAAGGGACTGGAGCGTAGCAAGGAGTTCTCCATCGAGCGCATGGTGTCACAGACCTGCGATGTGTACCGTAAACTATAGTCTTTGCCTATGAAACTGAACCGTTCCGAAATAGCCCGTGTGTGGCCCATAGCCAAGCGGCGTGCAGGCAATGCCATAATCTCGTTTGTGCAAAGGCTCTTCTCAAGCGAAAAACTTGTAAAAGACGTCTTCGGGCGCAAGCGCGAAAAGAGGGTGCTGCTTTGCCATCTGCCCGAGGCTTTTGCATCGGAGCAGCCTCCCAAGCACCATTCCAACCTTACCGAGGGCAGGGTTATAGCAAGCTGTTTCGACCGTCTGGGCTACAGTGTGGACTGTACATCAAGGGCAAACACCGGTATTGACTATGCACCATACGATGTGGTGTTCGGAATAAACGGCAATGCCTTCATGGGTTCTTTCAGTGCCAATGCTGATATAAACCCTCTAAGGATCTTCTACTCTGTGGGTGCCGAGAGCTGTTTCAATTACCGTGTCACTTCAATGCGTAATGCCGATTTCTACAGCAGGCACGGCCGATGGCTGTTGGGCTCGAACCGTTATATGCCGGGTGACCCGCGCAACTATTACGAGGCACATTTCAGCGATGCGGTAATCTGTCTGGGCGATGAGTTTGTATATCGTCAGTTCCTTGCCGAGGATTCCTGCCGTGAGCGCTACCGTTGGTTGCCGGCGTTCTGCTTCAAGGTGACACCGTGTGCTGCTGCAAAGGATTTTGCCGAGTGCCGCCGTCATATCCTCTGGTTCGGCAGTGCAGGCCTGTTGCACAAGGGACTTGACATAGCCATCGACTTTGCGTTGGCACATCCCGAGTTCACTCTCCACATCTGCGGCAGCAGTAGCCGTGAGAAGGATTTCTGGAACTGCTATACCCCCAAGATAAAGGGTAAGGATAATATAATCCAGCACGGTTTCGTGAACATCGAGTCACGGGAGTTTGCCGATATTCTCGCGCAGTGCGGACTGTTGCTCAATCCCTCGATCTCCGAGGGCGGCGCTGTGGCTGTGCTGAATGTGTTGGGTAACGGAGCCTTGTTGCCGGTGTACAGCCGTGCCACAGGCATTGACCTCGATGGCGTGGGAATTGTTGTAGATAATGTCTGCTATAATGATTTCGAGGATGCCATTATGCGTGCCGATGCCTTGCCGCTTGAGGAGTTCAAACGGATGGCCACGGGTGCATATGACCGCATAAGCAGCGGCTACACCGTCGAAAAGTATGAGGAGAACATGTATAATTTGCTGAAAGAGATAATAGAAAATAATAAAAAATAGCGATAAAATGAAGAATTTTAATTGGAAGGCAGCTTTGCCGCACGTTATTGCAGTCCTTGTTTTTCTTGTTTTGACACTGGTATATTTCAGCCCGGTGCTCCAGGGAAAGGACATCAAACAGGATGATGCCATCGGCTCAATGGGCTGGGGTAGGGATGCCAAGGATTACCACGAGGAGACCGGCGAGTACTCTTATTGGTCGAACGCGATGTTCTCGGGAATGCCCTGTAACTACACCTATCCGCCGCAGCCGGCAAATGTGTTCAACCCGGCAGCAGACGTGGTTACGTTGAGCGTCTTCGGCGCGTCACGCCGTCACATAGGCTGTATATTCGCTACGTTCATCGGCTGTTACATACTGTTCCTTGCGCTCGGCTGCAAGCCGTGGCTCAGCATTGCCGGCTCAATAGTATACACTCTCGGCTCCTACAATTTCATTATCATAGGCGCCGGACACATGAACAAGAGCCTTGTCATTGCCACAATGGCTCCGCTCATAGGCGGTATATTGCTCTGCTACAGGCGAAAGCTGCTTGTGGGAGCGCTCGTTACCCTTATCTTCGCCGGCCTAAACGTGCTGTGGAGCCATCAGCAGATGAGTTACTACACCCTTATCATTGCCGTGATAATGGCGATTGTATATTTCATATATGCATGCAGGGAGAAGTGGCTTCCTTATTATTGGAAAGCTACAGGAGTGCTTGCAGTGGTTGCTGCGCTTGCCGTAGCACCCGCTGTCGGTATTCTGTTGCCTACAGCTGATTATGCCAAGGACTCGATGCGTGGAGGCTCGGAGCTGGCAGAATCCGACGGTGAGCAGTCGGCAGGTCTTGCGGTCGATTATGCCTTTATGTGGAGCTATGGCAAGATGGAGAGCCTTACCCTGCTTGTGCCCAACCTGTACGGTTCGGCCTCGGCGCACAAGGTCGACAAGAACAGCGATTTCTACAAGGCTTACTACCCGTATGCGGAGTATGCTGCGACAATGGGCTATGTAGAGGCTGTGCAGAATGCCAACCCCAACGCCACCCAGGATGAGATAATGGATTATATCGGAAGCAACCAGGGCCGCATAAGAAAAGAGGCTGCCGAAAGGGCTTCCTATGCTCCTGCCTACTGGGGCCCGCAGGCACAATACGGAACATCGGGCCCTGTATATGCCGGTGCAATCGTGTGCTTCCTCTTTGTGCTGGGCTTGCTTGTGGTACGTGGCCCCGAGAAGTGGTGGCTCTTTGCTGCAACGCTCTTCTCGCTTGTGCTCGCGTGGGGCAGCAACCTGTCGGCGGTGAACAACTTCCTTTTCGAATATCTGCCGCTCTACAACAAGTTCCGTGCGCCCTCACAGGCATTGGTGATAACAACACTTACAATGTCAGCGCTTGCTATACTTGCAGTCAAGAGGTTTATGGAGATGCTCTCTGCCGGCGGTGAGGAGAAAGCAAATGCACTGCGTTCGCTCTATTACTCTTTCGGTGTGACGGGCGGCCTTACACTTATCCTTGCCTTGTTCGGCGGCTCGTTGTTCGACTTCACAGCGGTAACCGATGCACAGTTTGCCGAGGTGCCCGAGTTGCAGGATGCGCTTATCGCCGAGCGCCAGTCGATGCTTGCCGGCGATGCATGGCGCTCGTTCGGCTTCATTACGGCCGCAGCAGCGCTGTTCTATGCCTTTGCGTTTGTAAAGAGCATAAAGAGCAGTCACTTTGTTGCGGTGCTTGCGCTGTTGTTCCTCTTCGACATGTGGCCTGTGTGCAAGCGCTATGTAAACGACAGTCACTTCATGGAGAAGAGAAAGACTACTGCTGTGCAGATGACCGAGGCCGACAAGTTCATCCACTCCATTGAGGGTGACAACCATTACAGGGTGCTCGATTCTACTCGCGGCAGCGTGTTCAACCAGTCCTTTACATCATGCTACCATAATTCGGTAGGCGGTTACAGCCCTGCAAAGCTCTCGCGCTATCAGGACCTTATCGAGCACCAGATTGGCAAGGGCAACAAGGGTGTCCTTGACATGCTCAACACAAAATACTTTATCCAGGGTGCTTCGGCAAATGAGGTGGCTCTGAACAGGGAGGCCTACGGACACTGCTGGCTTGTCGACAATATCGAGTGGGTCGACGGTGCAAATGAGGAGATGGCTGCGCTTGACAATGTAAGCAAGTCTACTGCTTACGTCGACAAATGCTGGGCCTGCAAGATTGACAACCCTGCGCAGTACAACAACAATGCAGCTGGTACAATAGAGCTTGTGGAGTACCGCAACCCTGGTAACATCATATACAGGAGCAGCAGCGAGGCTCCTAAGTTGGCGCTCTTCTCCGAGGTCTACTACAAGACCTGGAAAGCATATATCGACGGCGAGGAGGTTACTCCCGTACGTGCCAACTATGTGTTGCGTGCATTGCCGTTGCCGGCAGGCGAACACACCATCGAGTTCAAGTGCGTGGATGAGCTTATGGAGACAAGCCACAGCTGGTCGCTTTATATGTCAATACTTGTAGGTGTTGTCCTTGTGTTGCTTGTAGGTGCAATTGTATATAGAAAGGTAAAGAGATAATATGGCTTTAAGACCTAAGTTTTCCATAATAACCATAACATACAATGCGGCGTCGGTGATTGGTCCCACGCTGCAGAGTGTGCTGTCGCAGACATACACCAACTATGAGTACCTGCTCATTGACGGCGGTTCCAAGGATGATACCGTGGAAAAGGCCAAGGCTAGCGGCATTGGGTTCGCGCATATCGTGAGTGAGCCTGACAACGGGCTCTATGATGCCATGAACAAGGGTATAAGGCTTGCAAAGGGCGATTATCTGTGCTTCCTCAATGCCGGCGATGCGTTCTATGCTCCTGACACCTTGCAGACAATCGTTGACACCATAGCGGGGGAGAGCGAGTTGCCTCATGTGCTCTACGGCGAGACTGCCGAGGTTGACGATGAACGTAACTTCGTCCGTATGCGTCGCCTTAAAGCCCCCGAGAACCTCAACTGGCGCAGCTTCAAGGATGGTATGATGGTGTGTCACCAGGCATTCTATGCACGCCGTGACATAGCGCCCTTGTACGACCTCAAGTACCGCCTGTCGTCCGATGTCGACTGGTGCATAAAAGTGATGAAAGCATCCACAAAGCTTGTAAAAGTTGATGCCGTTGTTGTGAATTATCTGCAAAATGGATTATCTTTGAAGCGTCACCGCGAGTCGCTCATCGAGCGCTTCAAGGTCATGTGCAGCCACTATGGTGTGTTGCCTACAATATGCAGGCACATATGGTTTGTGTTGAGGGCTGTAATAAAGAAATGATACCTGTCGCTTTTGGGAGGACACATCGGTAACGCCATACTGTCGGGATAACACGTCAGCGAAAAGTCAACCGCGTACCTGTCATCCTGAGTGAAACGAAGGATCTCCTTCACGCAAGGCTGGTAAGTTATGCGTTCGGGATGCTTGACTGCGTTCCAGCATTACAAGGGTTCTCAAGAGGCGGCAAACAAATGAGAAAGACAAAATAGAACAATAACTTAACGTGAGTCTAATATGAACTCGAAAATATCGCGTACTTGTCATCCCGACAGAGCGTAGCGACGAGGGATCTCAAAACCGATGTTTTTTACGTGATAGGACATTGATTGCTTTATTGACCTTGGAGATCTCTCCTCATTTCAATCGTCGAGATGACAGAAATGGATAGATATCTGTATGGATTGTTGTTTCAGATTCATGTTAAGATAATATTTTTAGAAAAATTTAGAACAATAACTTATAATTATAACCATTATGTTTTCAAAAGAGACTTATATCCAGCGCCGTAAGGTACTGAAAGAGAGAATGGGTAGTGGATTGTTGCTCTTCCTGGGCAACAATTTCACAGGTATGAACTATCTTGACAATGCCTATCATTTCCGTCAGGACTCTACATTCCTGTATTACTTTGCATCGGACTATGAGGGTCTTGCTGCGGTGATTGACGTTGACAACGACAAGGAAATAATCTTCGGCGACGAGCTCACAATCGACTCTATCGTGTGGACCGGCGTACAGCCTACCATCAAGGAGAAGAGCGAGCGCGTTGGCATTGAGGAGACACGTCCGTTCGCCGAGTTCGCTGCATATGTAAAGAACGCGCAGGCGAAGGGCCAGGAAATCCACTTCCTGCCTCCTTACCGTGGCGAGCACCAGGTGTGGTTGCAGGAGCTGTTGGGCATCAACCCTGCCGAGCAGGAGGCAAAGGCTTCGCTCAAGTTCATCAAGGCTGTCATTGCACAGCGTAACTACAAGAGCGAGGAGGAGATTGCACAGATTGAGGAGGCAGTGAACGTCTCTGTAGATATGCACTGTGCTGCCATGCGTGCCGTACGTCCGGGTACAACAGAGGCAGAGATTGTTGCCGTTGTGCAGGCCGAGGCGCAGAAGCATAACTTCGGCCTCTCGTTCCCTATCATCGCTACCATCAACGGCCAGACACTGCACAACCACGCATACGGCACTGCGCCTCTAAAGGAGGGTCAGATGCTGTTGCTTGACAGCGGTTGCGAGAATGCCATGCACTATGCCGGCGACCTCACCACGACAATGCCTGTGGGTACACGCTTTACCGAGCAGCAACGCACTGTATGCAACATCCTGCGCCGTGCACACCTTACCGCTGTGAACAATCTGCGCCCGGGTATCGAGTACCGCGAGGTTCATAAGCTCGTGCTCACAGAGATTGCAAAGGGCATGATTGACCTCGGTCTCATGAAGGGCGACCCTGTTGAGGCTACCGTTCAGGGTGCCACCTGTATGTTCATGCCTCACGGCCTCGGTCACATGATGGGTCTCGATGTCCATGACATGGAGAACCTTGGCGAGGTGAATGTGGGTTACGAGGACGGCCGCACAAAGAGCCCTCTCTTCGGCTGGAAGTCATTGCGCCTTGCAAAGGCTCTTGAGCCCGGCTTTGTGTTCACTGTCGAACCCGGTATCTACTTTATCCCGGACCTCATCGACAAATGGCGTGCCGAGAAGCAGTTCACCGACTTCATCTGTTATGACAAGCTCGATGCCTGGAAGAACTTCGGCGGTATGCGCGGCGAGGAGGATTATCTTGTATTCGAGGGCGGTGCACGCCGCTTGGGCAAGTACAAGCCGATGTCGCCCGAGGAGATTGAAGAGGTGCGCAACAGCTGATAAGGCAATCCCCGTTAGAAAAGATGCTCTAACGGGGATTGTTCTGTTAAAAAGTTGATGTGCAAGAGCGTGAAAGTTTACTTTATGTATTGTTTTAATTCTCCACACTATTTCACCATTGAGCTTTCTATAGAACTTTCCAGCAGAAGTAACTCCAAAAACACCGGCACCGTCAATATTACAACTCGCGGCTGGCGGACTACGCGAGGAACCTATGGCACCTGCCTATAGTGCGACAAAAGCTTATCAAATCAACTATATGGAAGCTTTACGTAAAAAGCTTTCAATAGTGGTGGTCGGATAATAGTTACTGATATTCGTCCTGGTCTCGTTGATACGGCTATGGCAAAAGGCGAAGGTCTGTTTTGGGTGATGCCCGTTGATAAAGTTGCCAACCAAATTATTTCTGCTATTCGCAAGAAAAAACTAAAGCATACGTTACTGAACGTTGGCATTTCCTCGCCGTCATCAACAAGAATCTACCATTTTGCATGTATAGATTCTTGTAGTATGCCCATTAGGTAAAAAAGTTGCAATTACCATGCAGTCTTTTTGGGAAAGTTGCATCTATGTCAGTAGAAGCAGAGTCTTTTCAATGGACATAGAACAACTCATAGAGCAAGGGCGACAGGGCGATGAGATTGCTCTTGGAAGCCTATATAGGGCGTATCACCGACGTATGACGGGGATATGCCAACGCATCGTGGGCAATCGTCAAGTAGCGGAGGAATTAGCACATGATGCATTTCTGCTGGCCTTTGCCAAGATGGACCAACTGCATAATCCACAACGTTTTGAGGCATGGCTGACAAGTATTACAACCAATGTTGCCCGACGCTATATGCAGCGGCATCACGATCCCGCAATGCTTTTGCTTTCCACTCTCTCAGAAGAAGAACTTCCACAAGAATCTATTCCAACAGATGACAAGCCGTTACCAACTATGGAAGAACTGATGACGGCTGTAGATGCGCTGCCCAACGGCTATGGACAGGTGTTCAAGTTGGCAGTCATTCAAGGAATGTCGCATAAGGAAATCGCCGAAATCCTTGGAATTGCTGCCCATTCTTCATCGTCACAACTGTCAAGGGCAAAGAAAATGTTGCAGAAGACACTTGCAAAGTATTGGCTGTTGTGGCTCATGCCACTTCTGTTGCCTTTGGCCATATATCTTTACAAAACGAGAAAGGCCACTGACGTGCCGCAACCTATAGTAACAAAGCAAGAACAGACTATGCCTGATACAAAGCATGATGATGAAGGAAGTCCGACAATCGAGCAAAGAACTCCAGCAATTCCAACGATTGCTATACAGCAAATAGCCTTTGCTCCTGTCAAAGATGTTCCTGTAGATAGTCTTGCTTCTGCTGATACGCTCCATTATACTGACGAAGAAAAAGAGAGTACCGACACGACGACCATCTTACACAACAACAAGTCACTGCCCGACTTGCGCCCAGACAAAGATCTAAATATAGCAGACCTGTTTCCGGAAAAGTCCACAGAGATTAAGGATAGGCAGAAGTGGTCTGTAGATCTAGCATACATAGGTAGTATGGGTGAACAGAATGCTAACCGTCCATTTATTTTCACAGAAACGGTGATGACGGATGAAACAAGCGAAGTTCCACCTATCCGCTTCTTCGACAAATGGAACGACTATGCCGAGGCATTACAGAGCGGAACCCTTGACATCGACTATAAGACGTACCAAATCTTGCTGAAGATAGCCCAAAACAACGCAGCACGGCCCGATGCGGACAAGATAGAACGCACGACTCATCACTATATGCCCATCACCTTCTCGTTGGCATTGAAGTACAAACTGAATAACCACTTTGGTTTAGAGACAGGATTGAGTTATAGCCGTCTAAAGTCAGAATCCGAGATAGGCACAGATGGGAACGCCATCCGTGAGGAGCAGGCTATCCATTACCTTGGCATACCTCTGAAGGGTACTTATAATATAATTAATGTAAGAAGTTGGAACCTATACGGAAGTCTTGGCGCGAAGTTGGAGATACCTGTTAATGCTCAACTCAGTAAAAGCTATTTAGTTAATGGAATGAAAGAACTGGAAGAGAAGTCCATTCTTCATGCTCCGTTGCAGTGGTCGATAGGTGCTGGTCTTGGCTTACAATATATCCTTATGCCTAACATTGGCTTCTTTGCAGAGCCAAGTCTGCAATACTACATCCCGACGGACAGCAACATCGAGACCTACCGCACAGAACACCCATTCACATTCTCCTTGCCAATAGGAATCCGCATCACATGGTAATTTACCTTCCGAAATCATGCAGTCTTTTCCCCGCTTGTGGTATCTATCCCTATAGAAAACCAAAACAAGAAAATACGATGCAGCAGCGACATTTGAACCGTAGACAATACTTCTGCGAATTGGCAAACACAGCCCGGACATTCTACATGGAATATCTAAATACATATATCAAGCTAACGCCAGACACCCGTGTGTTGGAAATTGGCTGTGGCGAGGGCGGCAATCTGCTTCCCTTCGCAGAAAAGGGTTGTCAAGTGACTGGAATAGACATCTGTCAAAGTCGAATCATTGAAGCACAGACTTTCTTCACAGAATGCCATCAGCAAGGCACGTTTATTTGTCAAGATTTTCTCCTTACAGAAGAGCCTAAGACGGAGGATGAACGCTACGACCTCATACTTGTTCATGATGTGATAGAGCACATTGAACCATCCAACAAACGAGATTTTCTTCTTCACATCAAACACTTCTTCAAACAAGATGGCATCGCTTTCTTTGGTTTTCCTGCCTGGCAAAACCCATTTGGCGGTCATCAGCAAATAAGCGTTGGTCCGGCCTCCAAACTTCCTTTCATTCATCTGCTGCCAAAGCCGCTCTACAAAGTCCTGTTGAAGACAAGCGGAGCCACGACAAGTAAAATTGGCGAATTGATGAGCATACGAGTCTCGCGGATGACTGTAGAGGGCTTTGAGCAATTAGTTTCCGAGGTCGGTTATAACATTTGCAAGAGCACCCTTTGGCTCATCAACCCACACTACAAACAAAAGTTTCACATAAGTCCTCGCCGTCAATGGACTTTCTTTGCCAGTATTCCATATCTACGCAACTTCTATACTACATCAGTATGGTATTTACTTCGTCAAACTCAAAAATAATCAGGATGTATTTGAAGACTTTCTGTGACTCAGATCTCCCTACAAAGGGATTTAAAACGCAGCGTGCAGACTCGGCGAGCATAGGCCTATGTCGCCCTAGGAGATTGAAGAGGTGCGCAACAGCTGATAACAATCTCAAGTGATATTCAATGAAAAAGAGACCGAATCATTCTGAATGATACGGTCTCTTTTTCATTGATACGTAAAACGTGATTATTATTTCTCTTTGAGTAGCAATCGTTATTCATCCTTCCCGAATGCCTCTTCAATGCGTTTTATTCTGAACCACACTGTCTGGCGTGGGTATCCTGTCAGACTTACAATCTGCGGGCCGGTGAGGCCTATCTTCCATAGGCAACAAACACGCATCTGTGCCTCGCTTACTTTTTTAAGTTTAGCATTCACCTCATATGTAAACTCAGGGTACTCCTTGTCAATGGCACCCAGCAGCTCTTTCCACTCATCATCGTTAAGGTGGTATTTGCCTTTAGCGGCCTTCTTCACCTTCTCTATTATGTCTTTGGCATTGCCCGCGATTTTATTCATCAAAGTAAGCTTTGTCAGTTCACGGTTCTACCGATAGTACACTTTAATGCCACTATCGGTAGTTGCAGTGAGTTTCAAATACTTATATTGTGTGCTAACACATAGCAATCCTTAATTACTAAAAATTATAGTTAAATAATCATAATGAGCAACAGCAATGCTATTGTATTGTTTGATAATTCTATTTGTTTAGTTTCCTTTGTATAAAAGCCACATGCGCAATGAAAAACATCCCATTTGTTAAATGGTTATTTGTCATTCTGTCACTTGTTGTCGGAGCAGTGTCCGGCGCAATGGCGCAGCGTTACACCCCTACCGACAGCACTGCCTTCAGGGCAATGCAGGTGGGCCGCGTGATGCAACAGGAGCGCG
>CALCYA010000054.1 GCA_937906165.1 uncultured Bacteroidales bacterium
GAAAATTTGTGCAAACGAGTTAAATGCAAAGTTTACTTTGCTATTTTACAACGAGTGTTGCCAAATTTCGGGTACCAAATTTACTTTTTAGTCACCCCCTTTTTATTTATAGGATTACCACCCCTTACTCCACCGGAGTATCGGGAATAGTGTTCTGCTCAATAACCTCAAGAGCCCTGTCCTTGTCGGCCTCGTTCACTACAACATATACATCACCCACGTTGGGCGCATAGTGCGAGGTAAGAGCACCCAAGGTCTCATCGTTAATCACACAGGGGACCGCATTGGCATCGAGCAGCCCCTTTACCAACTGTGCCTGCCACAGGTTACCTGCATAGACCTGCACAAATTTCTCTTCATTAGCGCCGTTCATAATTACCTCCTTTTTAAGGGTTAAACATTATATATAACACATTGTTGAACCATTGCCGATTTCACGGGTGCAGCAGGTATATCTGCCATACATGGCGAATATATAAATAACCAATGGCAGAAACAATAGAAATGTGCAACTATCAATTATTAAAAAATCTTAAAAGCACCATTCATTCACTCTTATTGTATATTTTTGTGATAGGAGAGGCGCAATGTGCCGACCCTGAAAATGAATAATTTAAACATAAAGACTATGATAGATGTTAAAGCATGCCTTCAAGAGGCTGAAGAGATGATGCAGATGAGCGTCATGCACCTGGAGGACGAGTATTCTCACATCCGTGCCGGAAAGGCCAATGTACACCTCCTTGACTGCGTTAGAGTACACTCTTACGGTTCGGAGATGCCGCTCAACAACGTGGCGACCATCACCACCCCCGACCTTCGTACAATTTCAATCAAGCCATGGGACAAGAACATGATTGCCCCAATAGAGAAGGCAATCATTGACTCTCCCGTAGGTATCATGCCTACCAACAACGGCGAGGTCATCATCATCGCCATTCCACCTTTGACAGGTGAGCGCCGCAAGGACCTTGTAAAGCAGTGTTCACACGAACTCGAGACAGCAAAGATAAGCATCCGCAATGCACGCCGCGACGGTATCGAGACAATGAAGAAATCCGTCAAGGACGGTACTCCCGAGGACGTAGCAAAGGACGGAGAGGAGAGCCTGCAGAAGCTCCACGACAAGTACATCAAGAAGGCCGAGGAGATCTTTGCAGCCAAGGAGAAGGAAATAATGACCGTGTAACCCCACAAGCAGAGTGCAGGGAACAGTAATAAAGAGTTCGGGCAGTGTCTATGGCGTACGCGCCACAGACGGCACTGTTGTGGATTGCAGGGTAAAGGGCAATTTCCGCCTCAAGGGCATCAGAAGCACCAACCCCGTTGCCGTTGGCGACCACGTCAGGTTCGACGTGCGCGACGACGGCACGGCATACATTGTGGAAATCCTCGAGCGCAAGAACTACATTGTGCGCAAGGCGTCGAACCTCTCGAAGCAGTCGCACATCCTTGCCGCCAATCTCGACCTCTGTTTCCTCACAGTAACCATCAACCACCCTGCCACAGCCACCACCTTCATCGACCGCTTCTTAGCTGCCGCAGAGGCCTACCGTGTGCCGGTAGTACTGCTGTTCAACAAGACCGACCTCTACAACGAGGCCGAGCGCGAGGAACTCGAGTACCTGACAGCCTTGTACGAGAGCATCGGCTACCGTTGCCTGCACACAAGTGCCACCACAGGCGAAGGCATCGAGGCACTCAAGGAAATGATGCGCGGCAAGGTATCGCTGCTTGCCGGCAATTCAGGCGTGGGCAAGTCGAGCATAGTAAATGCCATAGCCCCGGAGATTGCCGCACGCGTGGGTGAGATATCAAAGACCCACGACACGGGAATGCACACCACCACATACACCGAGATGTTCGAGTTCATGCCCCAGAGCTACATTGTAGACACCCCGGGAGTAAAAGGTTTCGGAACATACGACATGGAGGTTGAGGAGATATCCCACTATTTCATAGAGTTCTTCGAGCTGTCCAAAGACTGCAAATACGGCAACTGTACCCACACACACGAACCCGGGTGCGCCGTCCTTGAAGCGCTTGAACGAGGCGAGATAGCCCCGTCGCGCTACCAGTCGTACCTGAGCATGCTCGAAGACAAGGACGAAGGGAAATACAGAGCATCGGAATAAATCAAAAGAGAGGCAAATGCCTCTCTTTCTATTTATCGACAGCATGAGCAGCAATAGTCGCGCGTAGTGCAGGCGAAGATTGCACCGCGCGGGATGCGAAAAGCGAGTGCTGTCAATAAAAGACAAACTATATCAGCATGAGCGAATGCCCAAAAGGACAGCAGAGGATTCAATAAACAATAAGCAATGCAGGTCAACGACGTTGACCTGCATTGCTTATTGTATCAATTGATATCTTATTTCTGGGGATGCGCTATCAAGTACTCCGCAATCTGAACAGCATTGAGAGCTGCACCCTTCTTTATCTGGTCACCCACAATCCACATGATGATGCCGTTGGGGTTAGCGATATCCTTGCGGATACGGCCCACATATACAGGGTCCTGACCTGCGAGGAACAGAGGCATTGGATATACCTTCTCCTCGGGGTTGTCCATGAGGATAAGGCCCTCGCCCTCGGCTACCGCGCAACGCACCTCCTCGACAGAGAGAGGGCGCTCGGTCTCAATCCACAATGTCTGTGAGTGAGAGCGCAATGCAGGGACACGTACGCACTGCGCGCTTACCTCGATGTCGCTGTGCATAATCTTGCGTGTCTCGTTGTACATCTTCATCTC
>CALCYA010000055.1 GCA_937906165.1 uncultured Bacteroidales bacterium
GTTTTGTCTGTGTTAAAAAGATATTCCCCCTATAGTTTGCAGGTGAACCCTTTTAGCCCCTTTCAAAACTTAAAAACCAAAAAAAGAGCGGGCCTTGAAGCCCGCTCCTGATGTTATGGTTTGTAATATATATTACTTGTTGAGCAACTTCACGCTGCGTACAACCTTGCCGTCCTTCTCGACAACGAGAACGTATGTACCCTTTGCTCCAAGAGCAACCTGTACAGTCTCGCCTGCTGCGATAGTGACAGCCTTGCCTGCAACCTTCTGGCCTGCAGCTGTGTATACACCTACAGTGTAGTCACCCTCCTGGGCAAACTCTACGATAGCTGCACCGTCAACTGCGTATGCCTTCATCTCGGCTGCTGTTACATCCTCGATACCCTCGGCTGCATCAACCTTTATTACCTGGAATGTACGCTGGTCGCTGCCGAGTGAGTTGGTAAGTGTCAAGGTAACAGCGTACTCGCCGCCGTTCTCGTACTTCACTGTGGCTGTACCTGCAACGTCGCTTCCTTCGCCTGCCTCAACAACACCCTTCTTGGTCTTCCATGTAGGAACTGTAACAACAGGGAATGCTGTACCTGAGATGAATGGGCAGCCCGATGTGTAAACAGCTTCAATCCAGCTGAATGCACCCTGGCCCTCAGAACCTGTAGCTGCATAATTGTGCATACCTGCAGCAACATTGGCCTTAGGACCTACAGACTTGAATGTGAGGTCTGCGCCGGCCTCATTCTCGAAGTCCCAGTAAGCAGCGAGACCTGCGGGGAGGCTGTTCGGGTCAATGTCACCCATAGAAACAGCAACATCCTCGGCTGTCATCATCTTGTCCCAAATCTGGAAGTTGTCGATGACACCGTCGATACCGTTACGGCCGTGTGCAGCACCACCTACAGATATAACCTGACCGTTTGTGATGTTGTATACATTTCTCTGATAGCCCGGATCTGTTTCAAAGTAAGTTTCACCGTTAGTTGAACGGTTCCAGCGTGTCAGCTCCTGCTTTACGCCGTTGATGTAGAAGTCGGCACGGAAAGCACCGCTTGCATCATACTCGAATGCAAATGCGAAGTGTACCCATGAACCTACGGGAACAGTCGCATTCTCGAACTTGTAACGGAGCTCGTTGTTGTTGGTAGCATCGGTACCACGGAATGTGAAGCTACCCATTGTACCGTCATCCTTGATGTTTGTCCAAATCCAACCCCAGTCGGTCTTTGGCCAAGTGTCAACCTTGTTTGCAACGGCAAGCAACTGGGTCTCGCCGGCAGCAAGCTTGTTTATCTTGAGCCAGAATGCGGTAGAGAATGTCTTTACACCTACCAGGCCAAGGTCGGCACACTTTGCACCGAAACGCTCCTCGTTAAGGTTCAAGCCCTGTGAGCCAGCACCGTTGGCCTCACGGCCTGTGTAAGCGAGTGCTACTGCATCGCCTGCGTTCACGGTGATGTCAGCCTCTTTACCGTTTGCAGTGAGTGTAAGGATCTTTGGAAGCGCACCTACGCCCTTGCCTGTAATCTGGATGTAGTTCGCGAACTTTCGTTCAACGCTTGTGCGGTTGCCGTCAGCGTCGTATACAGGACCTGTAACGGTGAGAGTGTAGTTACCTGTGCTTGCAGGGCCTTCGGCAACAGTTATCTTCTTTGCGCCTGTAGCTGTATAAAGTACATTACCGTTGCTGTCGGTGATTGTCCAGTCTGCATCTTCGTGACGTGGGTCAACGAATGAAATCTCAAAGTCCTCCAAAGGTTTGATGGTATTCTTGTTTATCTGGATCTCATCATCGTATACGTATGTACCGGCATCCAGATACTCGCTCCATGCAATCTCTGAATCACTCTTCATGTCAAGTGATACGGCTGCAACACCAAGACGTACCTTGTCTGCATTCTCAAGGCTCATAGGAATGTTGTATACCAAACCGGCCCATGAAGTCGTGAGGCCCATGAGAACAGGCTCACAGCCCTCCTGCTGTGCATAAATCTTGAACAGTGCAGTGTTCACGTCAATGTTGTAGCAAGGCTCGCCTGCGGCCTTGTCGTTAGGCATGTTGAAGATGATCTTCGCGTCAACGCCGTACTTGCTGAACGCAAGAGTCTTTGCAGATGCAATCACCGGCTTTGCAGGAGCAGCTGCCGCATTGCGAACGATTGAGAACTCACCAAGGTAGAGGTTCATCTCCTTTGCATTGTTGAAGTGCAATGCTACAAGAGCAATCTCCTCGGCTTTGATATCCTTTCCTACAGTGAATGTGCGCTCAACCCAAACATCCTCGTCGGCATCCTGGTCGGCAGCACAAACCTTGAGGTTGCCGAGAGACTCACTCTCGCTGCCCACAGCTGTAAGTACAAGGTCGATGTCTGCGCTACCCGCAGCGAGCTTGTAACGGAATGTAATGACGTCACCGTCAGCTATGTCGTACTGTGTCTTGAACAGATGGAGATACTCGCCCTCGGTTGAACCGAATACGCGTACTGTAGAACCGCCTACCCAAGCATCGTCCCATGTAAACTCTGCATCGAGGCCGTTGGCAGCAACGTCAGCGGCATCGTGTCCCAACAATTTGGTGGTGAACCACCAGCGCCATGTAGGCAGGTAGTCCTGAACGCCGATGTTGTACCACTCGCCGTTATGCTGGCGCACGCCGTTCCAGTTGAAGAACTTACCGTTACCGAGGTTGAAGTATGTGACAAAAGGCTCTGTCTCCAGATCCCAGCTGAGAGTACTCTTTGCTGTCATGAATGATGACATGCCGTGGAATGTAAAGTTGTCAGCGTGGTACTTCATTGAGCTTGTAACCTCAGGACAGTTTGCCGGGTTACGTGTACCGCCTGTGAACCAACGCTCTGTACGCAACTGGTATGTACGCTGCTTTACCTCGGGAGCACTACCTTTCTCGCCTCGGCTCTCCCAGAACATATTCCTGGTGTGGGCACCCCAAAGACCGATAGAGATAGGGTAGTTTCTGAGGAGAGGCCAGCTGTTGCTGCCCGGCTCAGCACCCTGCATGTTCACACCTGCATAGATGTTCAGCGGATTGTAGCCGTTGTTATTTGCGTAATTTACCGAGCTCTGCAACAACATGCTATTGTTCCAGTTGTAGTTGAAGAAGAGGGACGCACCCTTTGCGATGTCGTTGTTGTGGTCACCTAATCCCTGGTCGAATGAGATGTATCCGTTGTCATTTGTACCGTCATACCACAGGTTCTCGAACAGCGGGTTCAATGGCAGTGACTTCTCAAGAAGTTCCTGATGGTATGTGATGAGCTGTTTTACGATATATGCACCACCCGAGAACTCCGAGTTGTAGCCAAGACCGTCAAGACCATAGTAGTGCAGGAACTTCGCACCCTTCTCGGCGCCGGCGTCAACAACAGCCTGCATAGCTTCCTGCCAGCCGTTTCCGTAGAGACCGCCGTAAGGGATACCTGCTACTGATGACACTGCAACACCGTTCTTGTGGGCAACGTCGGCAAAGTTGCCGGGAACGCGGCCCTGTGGAGCTGTCCAGTTTCCGTAGTGTGAGATGTACTGCCACATGTTGAATACCTCCGAGTCGTACACGCCGTTGGGGAGTGAGTTCTCTTCGGCATCGTCAATAGGTACCCACATCAACAGCTTCTTGTCATTGCTCTCGTCAATATTGGTACGCACCTGTGTAGCCGCGTTGCGGAAACGGGTTTTTGGTTTCACACGTGAGATGAAGAAGTTGTCATCCTCTGTAATCTGCTGTCCGGGCTCCCAATTCTTGAGAGTGGTACCGAACTGTTGGCCAAAGCTACCCCATTCTACATAGCCCTCCTGATAGGACTGTGCGCCTGCGGTAGCAGCAAGGAGGGAAAGACCTCCAATGAACAATAGTCTTTTCATGTTATTTCAAATTATGGTTAAAAAAGGGCCTATACCCCCTATCGCGTGAATAGAAAGTATAGGCCGTAATTGTCTTTATCAGAAGTTAGGAGCATCAACGTCCCACCACAGGCGTGTAGCCTGCTCGTCCGGGCCGCCGAGTGCAGGAATACCGGTTGTCTCAACCATACCTGCTGCAACGGGGTCTGTCGGAACCCAAGGGATACGACGTATCATATCGCCCTGTTCGATTGAACCGTCACCGTCATCGGTGTTAAGTACCGGGAACAGTTTTGGATAGCCTGTACGGCGCAACTCTGTCCATGCCTCTGTTGAGAGCGGGAACAGTGCAATGTACTTCTGTGTGATGATCTTCTCGAGTTTTGTCT
>CALCYA010000056.1 GCA_937906165.1 uncultured Bacteroidales bacterium
TTCCTAAATCACTCAACTTTTTGCTTAGCCCCCAGACTTTGCCGGTGAGCCATTAATCACATTCCAAGTTTTTTCAGCAGGTCCGGGCGGTGCATCCGTCTCAGAATCTGTGCAATCTGCTTGCGCTCCTCGGGCTTGTACCAGAAGAAGAAACGTCTCTGTGCCTCCTTGTCTTTCATCGAGTGCGCCACGTACACCTTTTCTCCTGTTTCGGGGTTTATGCCGGTGTAGTACATCTCTGTCGCCATTGTCATTGGTGTCGGGGTGAAATCCTGCACCTGCTCAAGGTGGAAGTTGAGCTGGCGTGTCTCAGCTGCAAGTTCAGCCATGCTCTCGAGCGTGCTGCCCGGATGGCTGCTAATGAAATAGGGTATTATCTGCTGCTTGAGGTTCTCGCGGCTGTTTATACGGTCGAAGATTCTTTTGAAGTCATGGAACTGTTTGAACGGCGGTTTTCGCATGAGCCTCAGCACGATGTCGTTCGTGTGCTCGGGAGCGACCTTCAGACGGCCGCTGACGTGATTTCTTATCAGTTCCTCGGTGTACTCCGTTGTGACGGCGTCGCGTGCGCTATCGCCCGTTTTATGAAGCAGCATATCATATCTCACTCCGCTGCCGATGAAGCTCTTCTTTATCTGTGGCATGGCATCGACCTTCCTGTACAACTCAAGCAGTGCCGAGTGGTCAATATTGAGGTTAGGACAGATTTTTGGCTGTATACATGAGGGGCGCGAGCACTTTGCACACAATTCACTGCGCTTGCCTTTCATCATGTACATGTTTGCCGATGGGCCGCCAAGGTCCGATAGATAGCCCTTGAAATCGTCCATCTTTGAAATCTCCTCGACCTCACGGAGTATGCTCTCCTGACTGCGGTTGACTATGAATTTGCCCTGATGGGCCGATATTGTACAGAAAGCGCACCCGCCGAAACAGCCGCGGTGTATGTTCACCGAGTGCTTTATCATGTCGTATGCAGGTATGCGCTTGCCGTTGTATTTGGGGTGAGGCAGGCGTGTGTAGGGCAAGTCAAAACTATGGTCAAGCTGTTCGGTGGTCATGGTCGGGAACGGAGGGTTTATCACAACAACCCCCTCGTCGTACTCCTGCAGCAGGCGTTTGGCGTTAACTCTGTTCGACTCCTTCTCTATCGCAAGGAAATTCGCAGCTTGTTTCTCCTTGCTCTTGAGGCACTCGCTGTGCGGTGCAAGCAGTCTGTCACTCTCATTGTCAATGGTTATCTCCTCTTTTCTCACAAGGTAACCGGTCTGTCTTATGCCGCGGCATATCTCCCTTGCCTTGTCTGCTGTCATGTGCTCCTTGCCGCTTTCCTGCAAATGCTCTTTCATGGTGTCGGCAATGGCTATGATGGGCTGCTCGCCCATGCCATAGACAAGAATGTCGGCACTGCTGTCGATGAGTATACTTTTCTTGAGCCTGTCCTGCCAGTAGTCGTAGTGCGTGAAGCGGCGCATTGATGCCTCAATGCCGCCTATGATGACCGGTACGTCGGGGTAGAGTTCTTTGAGGATTGTGGAGTATACCGTGGTGGCATACTCGGGGCGCATGCTGTGCTTGCCGTTGGGAGAGTAGGCATCCTCGCTGCGGAATCTCTTCGCTGCGGTGTATTTGTTGACCATGGAGTCCATGCAACCTGCCGATATTCCGAAGAAGAGCCTGGGGCGTCCCATCTTCTTGAAGTCCCTGAGGTCGTCCTGCCAGTTCGGCTGCGGTATTATGGCTACCTTCAGTCCCTCTGCCTCAAGCAGGCGTCCAATGACAGCAGCTCCAAAGGACGGGTGGTCAACATAGGCGTCGCCACTGAAGATAACGACGTCCAGTTCGCCCCAACCGCGCATTTCTGCTTCCTTGCGTGTGGTGGGCAACCAATCTGTGACTCTCCTGTTACTCATTCTCTGCAACGGCTTCATTCTCGGCTGCCAGCTGTTCTGCCAACCAGTTCTTGTAACAGGTCACGAGATTGTTAAGGCCCAATGCCTTCATATCCTCGTGGTAGAGAACAAGGCACAACTCAAGCAACTCGTTCGAGCCCATCACCTGTGACGCTATGAGCGAGCGTACTGTAAGGCGCAGCTTATGGAGGGAATCCTCGTCGATGATACCCATGCTGTTTGCCAACCTGTCAAGAAGCGAATATTTCCTGATTATCTGCAACTGAACCTCGGTGACCTCTATGGTTCTTGTGCCCGATGCGTTTGCGTTAATCTTCATATCTTTGTTTAGTTTGTTGTCTGTGTTTTCTTGCGGCACACTCTGTTATGCCGCTTGTATGTCGCGAATTTAACAAATATTCCCTAATATCCGGTTATCGCTTATCAATTATTCGTTGAAGAGAATCCTGACTTCACGCTCTCCCTTGTCATTTTCCTCTATATATACCTTTGTGCTCTCTTCGGGCAGCAGCTCCTCAATGAGCTCGGGCCACTCCATGAAGCAGATGGCATCGCTGTAGACATACTCCTCATAGCCCATGTTGTATACCTCCTCAAGGGATTTTATGCGGTAGAAGTCAAAGTGGAAGATGGTGCGCTGCTCCCTGTCCTCGTACTCGTTCACTATGGCAAAGGTGGGTGAGTTTATGGAATCCTCAACACCCAGTTCCTCGCATATACTTTTGATGAGTGTTGTCTTTCCACTGCCCATCTTGCCGTAGAATGCGAAGATGCGTGCTCCCTGCATCTGTCTGATGAACTCGCGCGCAGCCTGCGGGTACTCCTCGAGTCCCTTTATCCTTATTGTATGTTCTTTCATATTCCTTTAGGTCTTAACTTTATCAGCGGCACAAGCATCTCCTCCATGGAGATACCGCCGTGCTGGAATGTGTCCTTGTAATACTGTACGTAGTAGTTGTAGTTGTTAGGGTAGGCAAAGAAATTGCTCCCTGTCGCAAATATGTAGCTTGTGCTCAAGTTGGGAGCGGGCAGGAATGCCTTTGCAGGCTCCTTTATCTCGAACACCTCCTTGCTGTTGTAGTTGAGTGCCTTGCCCAGTTTGTAGCGCAGGTTGGTGTTTGTGTTCTTGTCGCCGATGACCTTGGTGGGTGTATCCACCTGTATGCTTCCGTGGTCGGTCGTTATCACCACTGTGTATTTGCTGTCGGCAAGATAACGGAACAGCCTCTTTATTGCCGAGTGGCGCAACCACGACAGTGTTATCGAGCGGTATGCAGCCTCGTTGGCGGCAAGTTCGCGTACCATGAGTGACTCGGTACGTGCGTGCGACAACATATCAATGAAGTTTATCACAAGCACGTTAAGGTCGTTTTTTGCCAGGCTGTTGAGCGTGTCCATATATTTGTCGGCAGCAACGGATGTGAGCACCTTGCCGTATGAGAAACTGTCCTTGCGGCGGTAGCGCGCAATCTGTGTGGCTATGAGCTGCTCCTCGTTCAGGTTCTTGCCTTCCTCGTCCTCCTCGTCCACCCACAAGTCGGGGAACATCTCCTTTATCTGTTTGGGCATCAGTCCCGAGAAGATTGCGTTGCGGGCATACTGCGTGGCGGTGGGCAGGATACTGGTATATAGTTGCTCGTCAATGGTGAAATCGCTGCCGATTTCCTCGGCAAGCACACGCCACTGGTCGTAACGGAAATTGTCGATGATGATGAAGAAAACCTTCTCGCCATTGTCAAGCAACGGGAATATGTGCTCACGGAAGAGATCGCAGCTCATCACAGGGCGCTCTTCGCGCGGCGATGCCATCCACTTCATGTAGTTGTTCTTGATGAAGCGCCCGAACATATTGTTAGCGTCCTCTTTCTGTGACTTGAGCATCTCGTGCATCTGTGTGTCGGCACTCTCAAGCTGCAGCTCCCAGTAGACAATGCTCTTGTACACCTCCTGCCACTCCCGGATGCTGCGTGCATCTGATATCTGCATCGCCAGCTTGCCGAAGTTCTGCTGATAGGCACTGTTCGCCTTCTCTGCCACAATCTCCTTACTGTGGATGTTCTTCTTGAGGGTGAGCAGAATCTGGTTGGGGTTGACTGGCTTGATGAGGTAGTCGGCTATCTTTGAGCCTATGGCCTGCTCCATGATATCCTCCTCCTCGCTCTTTGTGACCATCACCACAGGGGTCGTCGGGTGCATCTGCTTGATTCTTGTCAATGTCTCAAGGCCTGTGAGTCCGGGCATGTTCTCGTCGAGCAGGATGAGGTCGAACGCCCCCTCCTTGCACGCCTCAATGGCGTCGGGACCGTTGGTCACCTTTGTAACCTCGTACCCTTTGTTCTGCAGAAATATGATGTGGGCGCTCAGGAGTTCTATCTCGTCGTCGGCCCATAATAACTTATATGCCATAAACGCTATTATTCGTTAACAATACCTTCGGTCGGTTTATTTTTCTCCATCTTCGCTTTTCTGTTCGCTAACTTGTTCATCCTCTCGTTTTTTTTGTCATCCTTTTTCTCGGTCTCTTCTATCTCCTTTACCTCCTCTTCCTCTTTTATCTTGTCGCCGTATCCGGGTTCGTCAAGGGTGTATCCATCAATCTCAAACTCGGATATTCCCATGAAGTTTTCCTCATAGAACTTTGTGTAGTCGGCAAAGGTGTAGTATTGCAATAACAAACCAAGGTTGGTTTTGGATATTATAAATGAGTGTATTCCTTCGAGCAACTTTGCTGTCTCTCCGTTCTCATAGAGTCTCTTGCGGTAGACGAATGCCTCGTCAAAGTTCAGGAACTCCTTGACCTCGAAGAGTGTAATCTCGGCCTGACGTTCAAATGTCATCTCGAAGTTGCGCACCATATACCTTGCAAAGTTGTAGCGTGCCATCTCAAAGAGCAAGCGTTTCTCGTCAAGGGAGTCATTGGGGAAGGCAAGCACAAAGTAATACGGTTCATTGCGCTCTGCCACGAACGGTGGCAGGCTGTCAATACCGCTCTTTATGGTGCCGTCGGCCTTGCGGTCCCATATTGATGTCGATATGCCGCTCTGCAGCAGACGTCCCTCCTTGATACCGGTAGAAATCTCCTTGGCTATGAGGCTTATGCTGTCGTTGGGGAAGTAACCCACAATCTCGCCCAATGCTTTCAGAGCCTCATCCTGCTTGCCGCCGTAGAGCTTTGACATGGCGTCAATGAACATGAAGCGTGCACGGTGGCTGCCCTTGGGATATTTCTCAGCGGCAAGACTGTTTTCCTGCTCCACAAGGTTGTATTCCTGATTGGTGTAGTGGGTGTATGCCTTAATGTACATCGAATCTTCCTTGTGCTTGCGGGTTGCCGTGCTCTCAAAGAAGTCGGGTCGTTGAATCATCTTTGTGGTTGTGCTGTCGGGGTAGTTCAGCATGAGCAGGTTCTTGTAATGCTCGGCTTTCTCGGGTTCATCCCATCTTGAGCATGCCATGAACAGGTTGAAGTATGTGTCGGCCATACGCTCGAATTCGGGATAGTCGTTCACAATCCTCTCAAGGTTCTTTATGGTCATCTTCTTGTCGTTGACCTTCTCCTTGAACCTCACTCCTGACTCGAAGAGCGCATCGCGCAGTGCTGCGTGTGCCTTCTCCTTTTCTTCGTCACTGCGCGGTATCTGCTGTGTGTAGTACTCGCGTGTCGTAGGGTCGGTAGACAGCATCTCCTCTTCAAACTCCTCGTCGGTCAACAGCAGGCTGTCGCCGCCGGCGAGCAGTGTGCTGTCTATTGCAAGGGAGTCGGGTATTATACTGTCTGATGGGATTGTGTCGTTGCTTGTGGGCAGAGTTATGCCGTTGCTGAAGCGCCAGTAGTCCTTCAGCTCTCTGTCGCCCCATGTCTGCTTGAAGGCGCTTATGCCTTGTGATACCAGTTTCTTGTTGTAGAAGTACCACTGTTGCTGCTCGAGCGGGTCGTTCAGTGTCATATCGGCCATATTGCCGGCTTTGTCTAAGGCGCTGCCTCCGCTCTCACGCTCCATCTTCTTCTCTTCCTTCTTCTTCAGCTCCTCAAGGCGCTTGGCCTCTTCAATAAGTTCGTCGATGATGGGGTTCAGCTTCTCGGGTGGAAGGGTACTCCAATAGAGGAGTTCGCTTTGCTTTTCAACAATGTCTGTGTAGCTTATGACTTCGCCTAATGTCTCGCTACGGAACTTGGCTTCTTCATACCCTGCAGTGTTCTCGTTTATCATTGACACAGCCTTACCGTAGTTCTCGTGCGCCTTGGAAAATTTCTCCTTTTCCCAGTAGATGCCGGCAAGAGACAGGTGAATCATTCCTGTCCCATATCCGCTTGCAGAGCCTTCTGCCACGCCTGTTTCGTATGCCTTGATGGCTTCTGTGGTGTCCTTGCGGCTCATATGGATGTTGCCTATTGCATAGTATATCTGTGACAGATATTCCTCGTTCTTCGGGGAACGTGCCATTCTCTTGAGCTTACGCAGAATCTTCTTGTGGTTCTCGTCGGTGGCAGTCTCTGTCTGACGTATGCGGGCATTGAATTCGAGCTCGTATGGCGGGTTCTTTGAGATTGTCTTGCCGAAACTCTTGTAGGCGGCCTTCTTGTCGCCTGTCAGTGTATACAGCTGCCCCAGCAGGTAATATTCGCGTGCCTTGTCCAGGCTCGTGGCGCCACGGCGTTTAATGCCTTTCTGAATGTAGGGGATAGCCTCCTCGAACCTCTGCTGCTTCAGCAGGAGATTGCCCTTTGCGTGTGCATAGTCCTCGTCAAGGCTGTTAGGGACAGTGTCGCGCTGTGTGCGCTGCAGAATATCCTCGGCCTCATACAGCCAGTCAAGTTCGCTGTAACACTTTGCCAGATTTATGCGGGCTTGCGCCACAATGTCCGGGTCATTTTCATAGAGTCTGCTTATGTATATGTATGTGCTGGCAGCCTCTGTGAACTCGCCTTTCTGCATTTGGGAATTTGCCATGAGGAACCATGCACGCCACAGGAACGGGTTGAACTCCTTCTGCGAGTAAAAGAGCCTCTCTTTCTGCGACAGTTTCTTGCCTGTAGGTTTCTTGGGTTTTCTCTTTATCGAATGGTTCTTTATGGCCTTCTGGGCTTTTTCTATGGCGCGGTCGTAGTTGCCCGCACCAAGCCCCTGTGTCTCCTTGTTGCTGATTGTGAGCAGCGGCAGCTGTTCGAGGTAGTTGTCCTTGTGTCCTGTTGACTGCTCCCTGAGCGCATCATTATAGGCCTTGTTGCCGTTGTAGAAAGTGTTGTAACGTGCCGAGAATGCGTGGTACATACGTGTGGTAGCTGTATTCTTCTTGCGGCTTGCGCAGCCTGTAATGCCTATTATGGCAAGCAGAACAAGTATGTGTGGGAAAGTCCTTTTCACGCGATGACAGTTTTATTATAATATTAACTGAAAAAATGGTCTTTTATTGCCTTTTTTATCTGTGCCGGGGAATTTACTGCAACATCAACAACACCTCCTCCTTCACTTCGGAAGGTAGCTCGATGCCGCGTGTCTGCAGACAGTGCACCCACAGGTCTATCTCCTCGCTCTTCATGGTGTAAAGCACCTGACGGAACTCTTCTGTCTCTTCGTCAGTGTATGTTCCTTGCTCTCTGCCTTTGAAACGGTCAAGTTCTTCGTCGTCAAAATAAAGGCTGTCATAGCCCTTGTCGCATACAGTGTGCTTGCCACAGCATACGCCGTCTACGGGGGTATGGTCATGATGCTCTTCTGCTATGGGACTGTTCTTGCTGAACTGCTTGAGCAACAGGAAGCCTGTCACTAAAAAAGCCAATATTACAATTAGTACGATTGTGTCCATCTTTTGAATGATATGCCGTTTTGGGTTTGTCTGCAAAGGTAGCAATTAAATTGACTCCCCCGCTTTATATCAATATATATTTTACTATATATTATTGCTTATTTCAAATTGTAAATGTATAAAAATTGTATTTAAATTAATCTTTAAATTTCAAAAATGACAAAATGCCATATATGTAATAGGGGTCTTTCTTTGGTTGTCGGTGACAAAAATTATCTTATTTATTTAAAAAAGCTGTCATTTTGTTGTGTGTTACGAATAATAAATTGTATCTTCGCTCTGTTTTGTTGTTTAATCATACTCTTGGTTAAAATAACAAAATGACAGTATTAATATAAATGACTAAAGTATAATGGATAAATTTAGCTATGGCCTTGGAATGGGAATAGGCCAGAATTTACTTTCAATGGGAGTTAAGGGTATGAGCGTTGAGGACTTTGTTAAGGGTCTCATTGATGTTCTTGAGGGCAACAAGACTGAGTTGACACATTCTGAGGCGCAGAAGGTTGTCAACGAACACTTCCAGAAACTGGCTGAGGAGGCTTATGCAGTGAATAAGCAGGCCGGTGAGAAATTTCTTGCCGAGAACGCGAAGAAAGAGGGTGTTGTTGTGTTACCGAGCGGCCTGCAGTATGAGGTACTTGCCGAAGGCAATGGCAAGAAGCCTTCTGCAACAGATCGTGTACAGTGCCACTATGAGGGAACTCTCATTGACGGTACGATCTTCGACAGTTCAATCAAGCGCGGGGAACCAGCCGTATTCGGTGTAAATCAGGTTATCCGTGGCTGGGTCGAGGCACTCCAACTTATGCAGGAGGGTGCAAAATGGCGCCTATACATCCCTTATGATATGGCATATGGTGAGCATGGTGCCGGTGAGATGATTCCTCCATACAGTGCACTTGTGTTCGATGTCGAGTTGATTAAGGTACTCTGATAATACAATGAAAAGGCTTGTCAGGATAATAATGTTTGGCGTCCTTATTTATGTAGGGTGGTTCGCTGCCCTGCACGGGTGTTCCAGATCGGGTGAGGTGTCACTGAGGAATGTTGATGACTCACTCTCGTATTCGGTCAGTATGCTCGTATCCGAGGATTTGCCAAAGATGATGGTCGAGGAAGGAATAGACTCTACTACAGTCGATGACTTTCTTCGCGGAGTGCGTGCGGCCTTTCCGCTTGATGATTCGCCCGAGTCCCAGGCATATATGAACGGTGTGATGGTTGCTGTAGAGGCTATTGATATGCTTGATAAGGCCAATAAGGCAATTTATCCCGATGAAAAGGAGAAAAAAGTAGATCGTGAACTTTTTGTTGAGGGTATTGTTGCTGCAGCTACCGGAAATAATGAGGTAATGGATATGGCTTCTGCCGTAGAATATTACAATCGTCATGTCTTCCGTGCCCGCAGTGAACGGTTCATCAGCGAAAATGCATCTCGCCCGGGTGTAGTCACTCTTCCGAGCGGTGTGCAGTATAAGGTCGGCGTAATGGGTGACGGTGAAAAGGCCCGCTATGGGGAGAAGGTAAGATGTATCTATAAAGGTACTTATCCTAATGGGGCGGTTTTTGAATCTTCGCGTGGCGAGGTTGTGGAGCTTGCGGTGAACGAGGTGGTACCGGGGCTTGCCGAGGTTCTGATGACGCTTCCTGCCGGAACTCAATGTATGGTGTATGTGCCTTGGGAACTTGCCTATGGTGCAGAAGGTGCAGGCGGAATTTCGCCTTATAGCGCACTGGTGTATGACCTTGAGATAGTGGGTACAGGCAAATGATAAATGGTTGCTTGCCGTATTGATGTAATATATAACTAACTATAATACAATGAAAAATATTGAATGTAAGGTCGACGCGCTCGACATGAAAATTCTGAACATCATCTCAAAGGATGCCAGAATACCTTTCCGTAACGTGGCTGAATTGTGTGGTGTATCACGCGCGGCAATCCATCTGCGTGTGCAGCATCTGATTGATATGGGTATTATTTCCGGTTCGAGCTACGAGATTGACGTGCGTCGCCTTGGTTACAAGACCTGCACCTTCATCGGTATACGCCTTGAGCGTGGCTCAATGTATAAGGAGGTAGTGGAGCGTCTGCGCGAGATTCCCGAGGTGGTAGAATGCTGTTACACCACAGGTCCCTACTCAATCCTCGCAAAGATGTATTCACACGACAACGAGCATCTTATGCAGTTGCTGAACGGTCGTGTGCAGGATATCCCCGGTGTTGTGAGCACCGAGACTATGATTGTCCTTGACAACAGTATCAAACGTAATATGCCGATGGAGTAAGCTCCATCAGATGTAATATTCTGTTACCCCGCACAATGCCCATAAGACGTTATTGTGCGGGGTTTCTTCAAATTCGTGAACATGAGTGTAGATAAATTTGATGTGCGTGCGGAGTTCGAAGCACTGCATGAGTCATATCCTTCATGGGAAAAGCGCCCTGTCGTGGGCATTACAGCCAATTTCCGTGACGGCAATGCCGCTCTTGCCGAGGCTTATTATGCATCAGTCCTTGAGGCAGGTGCAACTCCGCTGATAATTCCTCCTTATCCTTGTCGTGAGGCGTTGCTTGAGACATTGGAACATGTTGATGCACTCCTGCTCACAGGTGGTGCGGATATCGACCCACGTTATATGGGCGAGGAGCCCGATTATAACCTGCTCCATTCCATAAACCCCAAACGCGATGAGCAGGAGATTCTGTTGACACTGCTTGCCGAGGCCCGCTCTATGCCCATCCTTGGTATCTGCCGTGGTGTACAGACGCTTGCCGTGGCTTTGGGCGGAAAGGTCTATCAGGACCAGGCTGCCGGAATGGGTGCCGAACTGCTTGTGCATGACCAGGAACCGGTTGAACGCCATATGGCAACACACTCCGTGTCGCTTTTGGAGGGAAGTCTGCTCTCTGGGATATTCGGAACAGGTAATATTGAGGTAAATACCTTCCATCATCAGTCGGTAAGTGCCGTGCCACCGCGCTTTGTGGTGAATGCAGTGGCGCCTGACGGTGTCATCGAAGGGATGGAGGCTGTTGACGGGCGTTCAATCATCGGAGTGCAGTGGCACCCCGAGTCGTTCATAATGAACGGTGACCGTTGTATGATGCCGCTGTTCAAGTGGTTGGTGGATGAAGCGTTGCTCTACCGTAAGACCAAGGAACTCCATGCAAGGATTCTCTCCGTCGACTCGCATTGCGATACCCCCATGCTGTTCGCCCGGGGGTACAGACTTGAGGAGCGCAGCAATGTTGCACTTGTCGACCTTCACAAGATGCGCGAAGGTTTGCTTGATGTATCCACCATGGTGGCGTATATCCCGCAAGGATCGCGCGATGAGGCATCGCTCGCGGCTGCAACGGCCATGGCCGAGGAGCTGCTTCAAGGAATAGCTGACAGGGTGGAGGCTAATTCAAGCCATGTTGCTTTGTGCGATAATCCAAAGGAACTTGCAGAACATAAAAAGAGCGGTAAAAAGGTCATTATGCGCGGTATTGAGAATGGCTACGCAATAGGCAAGAACCTCTCCCTTGTTGAGCGTTTCCGGAGCATGGGTGTTGTATATATGACTCTCTGTCATAATGGCGACAATGATATCTGCGACTCGGCGCGTGGTGTGGGAGAGCACGGAGGTTTGAGTCCCTTCGGTAAGGAGGTCGTCAGGGAGATGAACAGGGTTGGGATGCTCATAGACCTGTCCCACGCGGCAGAGTCAACGTTCTTCGATGTCCTTGAGTGTAGTACGCAACCTGTTGTATGCTCACACTCTTCGTGCAGGGCTCTGTGCGACCATCCGCGCAACCTCACCGACGGGCAGCTGAAGGCGATTGCAGCAAAGGGCGGTGTGGTTCAGGTTACAATGTACAGCGGTTTCCTCTGCAAGGAGGGTGAGGCGACACTTGCCGACTTCATCCGTCATCTTGAGCACGCGATAGCAGTGGCAGGCATTGACCATGTAGGCATAGGGACTGACTTTGACGGTGACGGTATGGTGATAGGCTGTGCCGATGCTTCGCAACTGAAGAACGTTACAAGGGAACTGCTGCGTCGTGGTTACAGTGAATGTGATATCGAGAAAATATGGGGCGGCAACTGGCTCAGGGTGATGACCCGGGTGCAGGAGACCAATGAGAAGTAAAGTATATTGCTTGGATTGTTTCAGACTTTTCAGTGCCAGTTCTCTGATTTCAGATATCGGATAAGCTCCCTTGGGTAATTTGTCCCGATTATTCTGAATCCTTGCCCCATCAGCCAGCCCCATCCTTCTGGTGGCCGTGGTTTTTGAGCAAGGTAATGTTGCCGTTAAACAAATGTTGGGTATCTTTGCAGCCGAAAACCATTAGAACACGATATGAGAAAAATGATAAAGAAGAATATGCTCATGCTGCTGTGTACAATAGCTCTTTGTGCCTGCGGTACGAGAATGTCGGTTGTAGAACCGGAGTTTTCCGATACTATATGCGTACGCCTGGCAACCATTGACGAGGCAAAGAATCTTATGGCCGCCGAGGACAGCTACACTCGTGGCCGCAGTCCGTTCGATATAATGTCGCGCCTGCAGAATCCCGAAGGGACAGTGGAGGAACTTGATGCAATGATGCTCGACGGCGTGCGTGAGTGGAACAGTGATGACGCGGCAGTGATAGATGCAATCGTAAAGAGCCTGAACGACACTATACGCAAATACAACTTCGATCTGCCCTTGCCCAAGGAGATTGTGCTTGTGAAATCCACGATGGATGACGAGGGGGGAGCTGCCGGCTATACACGCAGCAACTGGATTGCTCTCAGCGACAAGTTCACAACAGATATGGACGACCTCTTTCGTCGTAAGCTGCTTTTGCACGAGCTGTTCCATGTGCTCACACGCAACAGCATTGGCTTCAAGCGTGCCATGTACTCTACAATCGGGTTTACTGTAACAGATGAGGAACTGGAATATCCTGCCGACCTCAAGGATATGCGTATAAGCAATCCTGATGTCGGCCGTTACGACAGCTACGCGACGTTCACGGTGAATGGTGTACCGAAGAAATGTGCTATGCTCATATATGCCAAAAGACCATACGATACCGGTAGCTTCTTTAACTATATCGAGATTGGCTTTATCCCGTACGACGATAACATGAAACCTGTTCAAGAGGATGGGGCAACGGTAATATACTCATATGATGATATCGATGACTTCTTCGAAAAGGTAGGTCATAATACAATGTATGTTATAAACCCGGAGGAGATTCTTGCCGATAATTTTGTAATCGCATTCAATAACAGTTCTCCTGTTGATACACCGGCTCTGCGCGACAGCATAAGGGCGTTGATGACGGGAGAGTGAAAGGTTTTTGTGCGGCGACATGATTCACTCTGTATGAAGTGAACCATGTCGCCGTATGTCTTGAACGGTCAAAGAAGGCCTCCAACAATATGGGCTTGACCCAAAATGTGTACTATAGGTATATGGCTCACCGGCAAATTCTGGGGGCTAAGCAAAAAGTTGAGTGATTTAGGAAAAGAGAGTAACAAAGCGAA
>CALCYA010000057.1 GCA_937906165.1 uncultured Bacteroidales bacterium
GCTGTGAAATGTCAAAGTAGACTTTGCCTATCTCGCTCGTTTGTTACTATATTTGAGATGAAACTCGAATATATACTGCACTCGCTGTGAAATGTCAAAGTAGACTTTGCCTATCTCGCTCGTTTGTTACTATATTTGCGGAAAGTTCGAGAATTGTTGCAATTTTTATAAATAAAGATATTTATTATGAAACTGTCTGTAAAAAACTATGCTATGAATCTTCTATCGGCGTTTGTGTTGCTTGCTCTTTTTTCGTTTGATGTGGCAGCGCAGAGTGTCAACAGGAAAATGGGCAAACCCACGGCCGAGGAGTTGAACATGACGGTCTATGATGCCGATTCGTCTGCAGTGGCTGTTGTGCTCTACAAAGAGTCTTATGTCAGCTATGATTGGGGCCGCGACGATTTCCAGGTCACTTACAATTTCAAAAGGCGTATAAAGATTCTCAAGGAAGAGGGTGTAGAATATGCGAACGGAACAATCGTTTACATTGACAAAAAGGACAAAAGTCTTCTGAAAGAGCATGTCTATGGCCTTGAGGCGTCGGCCTACAATCTTGAGAACGGCAAGGTGGTGCGCAATAAGATGAAGGATGAGAATGTGTTCACGGAGCGTGTGACCGACAATGTAATGCAGATGAAGTATGCAGTGCCCCAGGCGAAGGTGGGCAGTGTGGTCGAGGTGGAGTACAAGATTGTCTCCGATTATTTCTTCCAGCCTCGCGACTGGTTCGCACAGGAGGGGATTCCCGTACGTTATGCCGAGCTTGAGATGCTTATCCCGGAATTCATCTCCTTCAATATCGAAAATCATGGAGCTGCTCTTCTGAATGTGACCTCTAAGCCGTCTAACCAGAATATGTCTATCGGCGGTGGTCTTGTCGCGTGTTCGTCCGAGGAACGCAAGTATGTGGGAGAATATCTTCCTGCCATAAAGGATGAAGAGTATGTGTGGTGTCCGCAGGACTATCTTACTCAAGTGAATATGGAGTTCAACGGTTATGATATACCGGGTGTGATACATCAGAGTTATTCCGGAAGCTGGGACCAGGTAGACAAGACTCTTTTTGATGACAGTGATTTCGGTGGCCGTATGAAGGCTTCCAACCCGTTGCGTGAGGAGATGAAGGCTTTGTGCCTTGATACCTTGCCTACCGTGGAGAGGAAAGTTGTTGCCATTTATGGTCTTCTCAAGAGCCGTGTCAAGTGGAATGGCAAATATGCCTTGACGGGAAATAATTTCCGTCAGGTCCTCAAGGACGGAACAGGAGATAATGCAGATATAAACTTCATACTCATGAGCATGCTCAAGGATGCCGGTATTTCTTCTTATCCTGTGGTTATGAGCCGTAGGGACGAGAGGGCCTTGCCATATTCGCATCCCAGCATCGACCGCTTGTCTACCTTTGTGGTCGGTGTGCTTGAGAACGAGACGACGCTCATGTTCATTGATGCATCGGTGGAGCATGGCTATGTTAATGTCCTTCCTCCCCTGCTCATGACTTCCAGGGCCAGGCTCATGATGCCGGGCAATTGCCAGTGGATTAATCTCCAGCAGTTGGGCTCACACTCGTTACGCCGCACAATACAGGCTTCGCTGAGTGCAGAAGGAGCGATAGAAGGCCTTGCGTCTACCTATTATTATGGAATAGAGGCGGCTGACAAGCGCGAAGGGTATTTTGCGGCAAAGGACAGCGCCGATTATGTAAAGGCTATCGAGGACGAGAAGTCAATTGACATCACGGAGTACAACAGCTTCTCTATGAAGGATTTTACTCCTGTTGTCCGCGATGTGTTCAAATTCACAAAGAGTGCCGATGTCAACGGCGACTACATATATGTGAATCCTATGCTTTTCGCCCACGTGGAGGCTTCTCCTTTCGTTAACGAAAAGCGTGACTTGCCGGTTGAGTTCCCTAACCAGACACAATATACTGTCAATGTGGTGCTTGATATCCCCGAAGGTTATGTTGTTGAAGATAAGCCCGAGTCTTGCAATATAAAGATGAGTGACGGTGGCCTTTCTTTGTTGTATAACATAGTGCATCAGGGTAACAAGCTGATGCTCAAATATTCGTTCAATCTCGGCAATATGATGTATCTGCCGTCCGCTTATCAGGAGCTGAAGTGGTTCTGGGATTTTGTGGCGGAGAAGAACAATGCAATGCTGGTGCTCAAGAAACAGTGATGCCATGAGAAAACTGCTGTTGTTCCTGTTGTTGCTTGCGAAGGGGGTCGCTGTTCATGCACAGGTCTATTCCGTTGTCGAGGAGAGTACGACGGATGTGGAGTATATCTCTGCTACGCAGATGGTGTGCAGGGAGCGGCGTGTGATAACCGTTCTTGACAAGAAGGGCCTTCATGCTGCCGATTTTCAGGTGAGTCTCAATAAGGGTTATTCCTCGTTGAATCGTTTCTCGGGTGTTGTGGCAGATGCCGATGGTAAGGTGGTGCGCAAGATTAAGAAAGGGGACCTTGCGTATTCCGAGTACTCTGAAATGCTCGCCGACGATGCCTGTTATTACCATTATGGATGTGCGTCTCCTGGCTATCCTTTCACGGTGACATACGAATGGGAAGAGAAACATGAAGATGGAATAGTGGGTTTACCGCTTTTTGTCCCGCAGAACGAGTATCATCAGGCTGTGCGCAGTGCGCATTATCACCTTGAAGCCTCTCCGGGGCTTGAATTCGGATATAAAGTGTTCAATGTCGATGCCGACGTCAAGGAGAGTGTAGGGGAAAAGGGACGCAAGGTGCTCGATATTGTGCTTGATAGTTTGCCGGCGCTTCGTAAGGAACCATTCTCTCCCTCTATGTACGAACTTTTGCCTCATGCTTATGTCGTTCCTGCAACGTTTGTCTTTGACGGTTATGAGGGCAGTTACGCAAGCTGGCAAGAGTATGCGGCGTGGCTCCATTCTCTTATGGAGGGTAGAGGCGTATTGCCGCAGGACTTTGTCTTGGAACTGAAACAAAAGGCATCGCAGTGCGGTGGTGACCGCGAGAAAGTGCAGCTTGTTTATGACATTCTCGCTTCGTCTACACGATATGTCAGCGTTCAGCTGGGTGTAGGCGGTATGCAGCCGGCTCCGGCGTCCGAGGTCCATCGCACAGGTTATGGCGATTGCAAGGCTTTGACGAATTATGCACGGGCAATGTTGGCAGAGCTGGGGATAGAGTCAAATTACGTGGTAATAAATACTGAACGGGAGGATATCACGAAGGATTTTGTCAACGGAGCGCAATTCAATCATGCAATACTGCAGGTGCCTCTTCCTGGTGATACGCTGTGGCTGGAGTGTACCAATCCGACGTTGCCGTTGGGCTATCTGCACGACGGTATTGCCGGGCATGAGGCTCTTGTTGTTGATGATGCCGGTGGTGTAGTGTGTCGTTTGCCTGCATATGACGACTCGTTGAATGTCCAGTTGAACAGGATGACGCTGACGCTTGCTGCCGACGGTAGGGTGGTTGCTGCAGTGCGACGTGAATGCAGGGCTGCTCAATATGAGTCTCTCAAGTTCTTTTCGAGGCTCTCCGAGGTTGAAAAGCGTGACTTTTTGCGTTCGTCTCTGGATATGCCCAATGCCGATGTCGGCGGAATCGGTATTGAGGAAATCAAGGATGGTGAACCGTTTTTTGCGGTCGAGTGCTCTGTGGAGTCGGGCCGTTACGGCTCAAGAAGCGGCAACAGGCTCTTCCTTCCGTTGAATCCTTTCAAATCAACGGTCTCCCTCCCCGAAGAGGAGGAACGCCGCTCGGATATTGTGATAAGAAGCGGTGGTGTCTATCTGGACAGCGTTGAATTCGTTATACCCGATGGTTTAGAGGTCGAGTCTTTGGCGGAGCCGGTCGATGTCTCTACACCTTTCGGTAGTGTAAGCCTCAATGTCGTGCAGGAGGGCAATTCTGTTTTCGTGGTCCAAAGGTCGAGTATTGTTAAAGGACGTTATCCCAAGGAGATGTACGGGGCTCTGCGGTTATTTGTGAAGCTCCTGTCCGGTATAAGCGACTCTAAGATGGTTCTCCGTAAGGTCAAATAGACTTTTATCTGTCATAACGGCTGTCCGTCGCCTGAATACTCAGGCGGCGGACAGTTGCTTTTGTGTGCCTGTTATCTGAAAAAATATTATTTACCCCGAAAAAATATGCACTTGATGCCGGAATATACAATCTCTTTTTGTAACTTTACAAGTTGAAGAGAATTTGCTTTAATTTGCCCGTAATGTAGAGTTTGAGTATCGGCGTGCGGTTGACAGGTCCCGAGGGCAGGCCTGGAATGATTTTTATGGGTATAACCCGTAATAGAGCATCTCTTCCCGAGCAAAGCAAAAATAAAAATAATATATAATGGGTCAGAAATGGAAATATCAACCTCCGACATACGAACAGACTTTAGCGGCTAAGGCGCTATCGGCAGAGTTGGACATAAGTCCCATACTTTGCAGTTTGCTCGCGAAGCGGGGTATAACCTCTGCTGCCGAAGCAAGGAATTTCTTCCGCCCGAAGCTCAGCAATCTCCATAACCCGTTCCTCATGAACGACATGGACGTTGCTGTGAGGCGCCTCAACAAGGCTCTCGGTAAAAAAGAGCGCATACTTGTGTATGGCGACTACGACGTTGACGGCACAACAGCCGTGGCTTTGGTGTACAAGTTCCTGCAGCAGTTCTCATCGAATATAGACTACTATATTCCCGACCGTAACGAGGACGGTTACGGCATATCAAAACGTGGAGTGGATTACGCTTATTCAACAGGCGTAAAGCTCATTATTGTGCTCGATTGCGGCATCAAGGCTATCGATGAGATAGCATACGCAAAGTCGTTGGGCATTGACTTCATCGTGTGCGATCATCATGTGCCCGATGAGGAACTGCCATGTGCGGTCGCAATCCTCAATCCGAAGAGAGTCGACTCCACATATCCTTATCCGCACCTCTCGGGTTGTGGTGTAGGCTTCAAGTTCATGCAGGCCTTTGCCATGGACAACGGCATCCCGGCCGACCAACTCTACACATTGCTCGACCTTGTAGCGGTGAGCATAGCATCGGATCTTGTGCCCATTATGGGCGAGAACCGTATACTTGCATTCCACGGTATCAAACAGATAAATCATAGCCCGAGCATCGGTCTCAAGGCGATTATCCAGGTGTGTGGACTTGCCGAGAAGGAGATAAGCATCAATGACATAATATTCAAGATAGGTCCCCGCATCAATGCTTCGGGCCGCATACAGCAGGGTAAGGTGGCCGTTGACCTCCTCATTGAGAATAACCTGCGTGCTGCACTTGATATGAGCCAGCAGATAAACGAGTTCAACGAGACCCGCAAGGAACTTGACAAGAGTATGACCGAAGAGGCCAACCGTATTGTCGAAGGGCTTGAGAGCTTCGATGAGCAGCGTGCCATAGTAATCTTCAATGCCGACTGGCATCGCGGGGTGATAGGCATCGTGGCATCACGTCTCACCGAGGTTTATCACCGTCCGGCGGTGGTTGTTACCTGCAGTGGCGACATTGCTACGGGTTCGGCACGTTCGGTGACGGGCTTCGATGTGTACAAGGCGATGGAGAGCTGCCGCGACCTGCTCGAGAATTTCGGTGGTCACACTTACGCAGCCGGTTTCTCGCTCAAGGTCGAGAATGTCGATGCTTTTGCAGAGCGTTTCAAGGAGTATGTATCCGAGAATATCCTGCCCGAGCAGACTTCGCCGGTGATAGAGATTGACGCGGAGCTCGACTTCCACCAGATATCGCGCAAGTTCTTCAACGACCTGAAGAAGTTCGCCCCACATGGGCCCGACAATCCAAAACCGATATTCTGTACACACAACGTGTGCGACTATGGAACGAGCAAGGTGGTAGGCCGCCGTCAGGAGCATATAAAGCTTGAGCTTGTCGACAACAAGTCGAACACCATACTCAACGGCATAGCTTTCGGGCAGAGCCGTCAGGCAAAATACATAAAGTCGAAACAATCATTTGACATCTGCTACACTCTCGAGGACAACACCTACAAACATGGCGAGGTGCAGCTGCAGATAGAAAGCATACATACGAAGGTGACCCGATAATGACATATAATGAGATTCTGAAACATTATTGGGGTTACGATGATTTCCGCGGTATACAGCGCGAGATTATCGAGAGCATTGGGGCCGGGCGTGACACGCTCGGCCTTATGCCTACAGGTGGCGGAAAGAGTATAACTTTCCAGGTGCCTGCGCTCGCACAGGAGGGGCTCTGCATTGTTGTCACTCCTCTCATTGCACTAATGAAGGACCAGGTGGCCAATCTGCGCAGCCGAGGCATCAAGGCTGCGGCCGTCTACTCGGGTATGCGTACAAGTGAGATTGTCACGGCACTCGAGAACTGTATCTTCGGCGACTACAAGTTTCTTTATATATCCCCCGAGAGAACCTCTTCGGAACTGTTCCTCAATAAGATACAGCGTGTAAAGATATCTTTTATAACTGTTGATGAGGCTCACTGCATATCGCAGTGGGGACACGATTTCCGTCCTGCCTACCGCCAGATAAGGCAGTTGCGCGAAATCTTTCCGTCTGTGCCCGTTCTTGCCCTTACTGCCACAGCCACACCCGAGGTGGTGAAGGATATACAGCAACAGTTGGGCTTTTCGCAGGAGAACTGTTTCAGCATGAGCTTCGGTCGCAAGAACCTTGTGTATGTGGTGCGCCACACCGAGAACAAACCGCAGGAACTGCTGCACATACTCAACCGCATGAGCGGCTCGGCTATAGTATATACCCTCAACCGGAAGAAAACGAAAGAGGTGTGCGATATTCTGCTCGAAAACGGTATCACAGCGGAGTATTATCATGCCGGTCTCTCGCCCGAGAGCAAGGATGCAAAAGAAGAGGCGTGGAAAAGCGGCAAGGCGCGTGTGATGGTATCAACGAATGCTTTCGGTATGGGTATCGACAAACCCGATGTGCGTCTTGTGGTGCACGTCGATTTGCCCAGCTCCATAGAGGCTTATTTCCAGGAGGCTGGCCGCGCAGGTCGTGACGGCAAGGATGCGTATGCGGTGACCCTTTTCAGCCGTGTCGACAGGCAGGTGGTGGCACGCCGCCTCTCCGACAACTACCCCTCGCAGGATTTTATCCGGGAGATTTATGACGAGATCTGCTACTACTACAGCATGGCGTTGGGCGATGGTCTCAACTGTACATTCGAGTTCTCGCTGGGTGACTTCTGCAAGGATTATCACCGCCCTACATTGCAAACCGACAGTGCACTTAGAATACTCACCCGCATGGGCTATCTTGAGTATGTCGAGGAGATGGAGTACTCATCGCGTGTGCGCTTCATTGTGGGCAAGGATGCCCTTTACCGTTTCCGTGGCTTGCCTGCTGACTATGAACTGCTTATAAATGCCCTGTTGCGCAACTACAGTGGGCTTTTCAGTGATTATGTGTTCATTGACGAGCGCTATCTGTCACGCATAACGAAGCTGTCGCGCCACCGTATGTATGAGATTTTCGTCTCGCTCAGCAACCGCGGTCTTGTCTCCTATGCGCCTTCGAAGAAGTGCCCGATAATAACCTTTACCCGTCATCGTGTGCTGGGCAGCGAGCTTCGCTTCGCACGCGAGGTGTACGACGAGCGTAAGGCTATCTTCGGCGATCGTCTAAAGGCGGTAATAAACTATGCCACAAGTGACAGCAAATGCCGTAGCAGGCTGTTGCTCGAGTATTTCGGTGAAAAGGATAGCGAAGAGTGCCGCCGCTGCGATGTGTGCGTTGCAAAGCGTGCGCAAGGCAAGTCGCAGCAGTTGGGCAGTAAAGAGGAGGCTGTGATGCAACTGCTTTCCGACGGCAAGCCCCATGCCATTGACGAACTGTCGGCTTTGGGACTGACAGACAGCGACCGCAGGCAGCTGTTGCGTGCCCTGTGTGATGAGGAGAAGATAAAGATTGTTGATGGTGAAATAATGATATAAACAGCTTTTAAACTACTATGATAACATTTCTTGTGTGCCTTACGGCACTTGTTGCCGCTTATTTTACTTACGGAAAATACCTTGAAAAGGTTTGCGGCATTGATGCTGCAAATCCTGTTCCTTCAAAAACAATGTACGACGGTGTCGATTATATACCCATGCCCCGTTGGAAGGTATTCCTTATCCAGTTGCTTAATATTGCCGGTCTGGGACCCATCTTCGGTGCATTGCTCGGTGCCGCATACGGTCCCGTGGCATTCCTGTGGATTACATTGGGCGGAATATTCATGGGTGCCATGCACGACTTTGTTGCAGGTGTGATATCCCTCAAAAGCAACGGTCAGAGTCTACCGGAAATAATAGGCAATTATCTCGGTAGCGGAACAAGGGCTTTCATGCGCATTTTCTCGGTGTTCCTTATGGTACTTGTAGGCGCAGTATTCATGTCCCAGCCTGCGGAGTTGGTAGCATCAAATATATCAATCCCTTCTCTTGAGGTACAGGCATTCAGTGGCATGTCGTTGGAACTTGTCGCAGTGCTTGCCGTTATTCTCGTCTATTATATTCTTGCAACACTCTTGCCCATTGACAAACTCATAGGCCGTATATATCCGCTCTTCGGTATTGCACTGCTTGTCATGGCGGTAAGCATACTTTATATACTGCTCGTGCATAGCGATACATATATGATTCCCGAACTCACGTCACTTGAGAATCAGATTGCTGATTCCGATAAGTTCCCGATTGTGCCCATGCTTTTTACGACAATCGCCTGTGGTGCAATCTCGGGCTTTCACGCAACTCAGTCGCCGATGATGGCACGTTGTATGACGTCCGAGAAGCAGAGCCGCAGCATCTTCTACGGTGCAATGATAGCCGAAAGTATTGTTGCGCTCATCTGGGCTGCCATCGGTATGGCCTTCTGGGGTGGAGTAGACGGGCTGAATGCGGCCATAGCCGAGTATGGTGGCAGTGCCGCAAAGATGGTAGACGTGATAACAAGTACTACAATGGGCTCTGTGGTCGCTGCATTTGTGCTTGTGGGTGTCGTGGGATGTGCAATAACATCTGGTGATACGGCTTTCCGTTGTGCAAGACTCATTGTGGCCGATATCTTCGGCATTGAGCAGAAGAAACTGCTTAAGAGGGTGTCTGTGTCTCTGCCGCTTTTTGCAGTGGCGCTGTTGATTATCTTCGCTCTCCCGTTCCAGACAATATGGAGTTACTTTGCCTGGTGTAACCAGACTCTGGCCGTTATAACATTGTGGTGTATCACCGTGTATCTGTTCAAGAAAGGCAAGCCTGTCGTCATTGCCATGATACCGGCACTGGTGATGACATACGTCTGTTCATCGTATATCTTCATTTCACCTATGATGTGCGGAATGGAGAACCGCATGCTTGCATATATTCTTGGCGCTGTATTGACGCTGCTTATTGCTGCAGCGGTACACGTAAAGGCAAAAGGAAAGTGAAGATTCCATGTTTGAATGAGGCCGAGCCAAAAGTAATTTTGGCTCGGCCTCTGTTTTTCGGTATCCATATTTGTTTCTCATGAAAAGACTTTCCTTTCATCAGGGCTGCTTTGACCGCGGGTGAAGTCGGGTATTTCAACGGGTGTGCCACCGTTGCTTGCCGATATGTCAGTGAGTTCTACAAGGCAGCTCCACAGTGCTGCGTCATATACATTCATGTCAAGCGGAAGTCCATTCCGCAGGCAGTGAATCAGGCGGCAGTCCATGGCATAGTCTATCCAGCGGCGGCCGCACAGTTCCTCGCCACGCTGTTTGTACATCTCCACAAATGGGTGGCGGTATTGTTCCATCAGTCTGTTGCACTCTTCGCCCATAGCAACGTTATCGCTGTCGGGGCTAAAGGCAAACGCTTGCACGGGGTATTTCTGCGCAAAGCCTTCTGTACCGCTGATTAGGAACGAGCGGCTGTAGGGGCGTGGCAGTGTTATGCAGTGTTGTACAAGAATGGTATGTCCCTTTTCTGTGGTGATGATCGAGCTGTTCATGTTGCCTTGCAGGCTGTTGTCGCCAACGGTCTTTGAGGAGCATGATACAATGCTGTTCATCCTGTCATCACGGTTTATTCCCATTGCCAGTGCTACAGGGCCAAGACCATGTGTGGGGTAGGGGTTGCCATTGTGTCTGCTCATGAATTCCACCTGCCAGTTGCTCCATTTGCGGCCTCCTTCGTCATTGGTGGCAATACGTTCTCGCAAGTCATGCAGGTAAGAGCCCTCGGCATGGATTATCTCGCCAAGTCTGCCCTGCTGTACCATGTTCAGGGTGCACAGCTCAAACTCGTCGTAACAGCAGTTCTCAAGCATTATGCAGTGGCGCTGTGTCTCCTCGGCGGTGTCAACGAGTCTCCAGCAGTCGGCAACGGTTGTCGCTGCCGGCACTTCTGTAGCAACGTGCTTTCCGCACTGCATGGCGTATACGGCAATGTCGGCATGGCTTGCCCAGTCGGTGCATATATACACAAGGTCAATATCCGGTTGACGGCACAGACATTTCCAGCCATCGCTGTCGCAATAGGTGGTGGGGGCATCTCCTCCCTGTTCTGTTATGATGCCCTTTGCCTCCTCTATGTTCTCTTCAACAAGGTCGCACAGGGCGGTTATACGGCATCCCTCGATGTGCATCATACGGTGCACGGCACGCTTCGCACGCACGCCCAGGCCCACAAAGCCTATGCGTACGCACTCAATGGGTTCACACTGCAGTTGCAGCACGTTCCTGCGTCCAATGTTATTGCCGTTATTGCTCATTCCGTAATCTCTGATTACAAAATAACAAAAAATGTATCTGCTTTCAAAGCTTTTAAGGTGAATTAACGCAGATAGTCTTCAAAACAGAAAACGGAAACATGCAATTCCCATATTTCCGTTTTCACCTTTCTTTCAATAAGTGAGGATATTTAAATCTCTTTCAGTTTCTCTTTGGCTTCCTCGTTGCCGGCGTTTGCCGCTTCGCGGTAGAGGTCCTTGGCAAGGCTCTTGTCGCGGCCTATGCCTTTACCCTCGTAATAGCAGTCTGCCATCAGCTTGGTGCCGCGGTGGTCTTTCTTGAGGTGAAGTTCTTTTGCATAATGATATGCTTTCTTCTCATTGCCGGCCTTCAGCTCATAATCGTGCATGTAGAGTAGCGCGTCATCAAGCTTATAATCTGCGGCAGCCTTGATATATTTTATTCCGTTTGCTCCCTCGGCGGTAAGCAGCTTGCCATATTCATACAATGCCTGCGGATTCTCCTGTTCAACAGCCTTTTGCAATATTGCTTTTGCTGCGTTCTTGTCCTGTTCCACCATAGTTCCGTTTGTATATCGGTGGAACATCTCAAGCTGAGCGCGTGCTTCTCCAAGTTCGGCCGCGCTTGCATAGTACTTGTGTGCCATATTCTCATCCTTATCTGTCCCGACACCTTTCTCAAGCATTACGGCAAGCTCGTATTGTGCTCCTGCATGGTTTTTCTCTGCAGCATCGCGCATGAAATTATAGGCCAGCTGCTCGTTCTTTGTGAGTCCGGTGCCGTTGAGATAGCAGAGTCCTACATAATACATTGACGGGGCATAGCGGTACTGCGCAAGCTCGGCAAACATCGTAACGGCATCCTTGTAACGCTTCTGGTTGTAGTATATCATTGCGCGCTCATGGTGGTAGGCACAGGCCGCTAATGTGGCGGAATCCATAGGAACCTCTTCCTGTTTCTGTGCCGTCGGCTGTTCTGTATTCTCCTGCTTCTGTGGTTTGTCGTTGAACCTGGTGATTGTTATGCCGTCGTTACTGAACATGATATTTTCGTCGCGTCCGATGACATCAACGGTTATGTTGTTGCAGCTGCTGCTGTTGTAGAACTCCATCACAGCCTCGCCGTTCTCAATCTTTACAGTCGGGTTCCAGTAGATGGTACGGCGGTAGTCCTTCTCCTGCGGTTTCATTGTGCCATAGTCGGGCGAGTAGAACTGCTTGCTCTCGCTGTATCCCTGCAGTGACGTATAACGCATGGTGCTGCCTGGTGCTGCATATTCGGGTACAAGCCCCTGTGCGCGCTCTTCATCGCTGTATGGTATCAGGCAGGCGACATAGTTGGGGTTGATTGGGTGGCTGATGTCGCTCTCGGGGGTTATCCTCTTGAAGAAGGTGCGGCTGTCGGGGCAATCATCCACCCCATTGCCTGCAAATAGGTAACTTTGTGAGAGAAAGCCTTTATAGAATTTCTGTACAGGCACTTTGTTGTCCATCATTCTTCCTAACGGTGTCCAGTGGGTAACTCTGTTCTCGAACTGCAAGCGGACCTTTTCGTCACTTCGTATGACAAATTCCTTGAATCCGGTCATCTTGTTTACATCCGGCAATCCGCGCAGATATTCCATGTCGGGCTCGGGTACTTTGTCAAAGCTGTATTCTCCTGCCACCACCATCAGCTGTACCCAATATGCCCAGTTGTAGTTGTGGCGGCGCATTGCACTGAGTACCACATCTCCAGCAGTGAGAATATGGTCAAATTCATGGTCTACAGTCAATGTCATGGTTTCACCTGAGTTTTTATTGGCTTTGCCTGCAAATTCACCTTCGGGGAAGGCCGAACCGTATCTTATGTTACCAACGTACTTGGTCTGTCCGGGCATCGCTTCATACGGAAATCCCATGGACATTATCTCGCTACTTTCTATGGTTGTACCTTGTCCTTCAGAAAACAGACTCTCGTTTTCAAGATAACCTTCAGACTCTTCATTACTTATATTGCCGCTGTTTTCTTGCTCTTTAAAAGTTTGTATTAGACTTTTGGGAGTTTCATTTACTTCATCATAAATGTCCCGGTCGTTCCTTGCATCGTGATATATCTCGTCCTCGTATGTGTTGAACATGTCAAGATATGTCACGTCCTGCGCATACTCCCACTCATCGAGGTAGTTGAAGCGCATCTCGCTGTGCGGAGGTCGGCTGTTGAGTTCATTCTTCTTCTTTGCCGTCACCTCGAGCGACGAGAGCATGAACTCGAACGGGTTCAGCTTCACGAGGCTGTCGCTCTGGCTCCTGCTCATAGGCTTGCCAAGGTGGTTCTCCCAGTAGTCGTAGAGACGGAATCCCG